>JAFOJB010000217.1 GCA_017420455.1 Blautia sp. | reverse complement strand
GTCTTTCTGCAGCGTAGGCCGTTACTCCCCGGCGCTTCAGCGGACCGGGAGGCCTCTGCCGGCAAGGTATTTCTTCAGGGTCCGGATCTCCAGCTCCCTGTAATGGAAAAGGGAGGCTGCCAGGGCCGCGTCTGCCTTTCCTTCTGTCAGCGCGTCATAAAAATGCTCCATTGTCCCTGCGCCGCCGGAGGCGATCACCGGGATTTTTACATTTTCCGCGATCGTACGGGTGAGCGCAATGTCATAGCCTGCTTTCGTGCCGTCGCAGTCCATGCTGGTGAGAAGGATTTCTCCCGCGCCGAGTTTCTCCGCTTTGATGGCCCATTCAACGGCGTCGATGCCGGTATCCAGCCGGCCGCCGTGCTTGAAAATGTTCCATCCGCCATCCTCCCGCCGCTTCGCGTCAATCGCCAGCACCACGCACTGGCTGCCGAATTTCTCCGCTGCTTCGGAAAGAAGCGCCGGCCTGTCGATGGCTGCCGAATTCACCGAGATCTTATCTGCCCCTTCCCGGAGAAGGCGCCTGAAATCCTCCACTGTGCGGATCCCGCCGCCTACCGTAAAGGGAATGAAGACCTGAGAAGCCACCGCCCGGACCATATCCGCCACGGTATCCCGCCCCTCGTGGGAGGCAGTGATGTCCAGAAAAACCAGTTCATCCGCTCCCGCCGCATCGTAGGCTTTGGCGATCTCCACCGGATCTCCGGCGTCCCGGAGATTCACGAAATTAACGCCCTTTACTACCCGGCCTTTATTTACATCCAGGCAGGGAATGATCCTTTTGGTCAGCATGCTCCTCCCTCCTTCCCGGCAAAGTTCTGCAGAATCTGAAGCCCCAGCTCCCCGCTCTTTTCCGGATGGAACTGGCAGCCGAAAATATTGTCCTTTTCTACAGAAGCATGGATGGTCACCCCGTATTCTGCGGTGGCCTTTACGATGGAGAGATCTGCCGCTTCCAGGTAAAAGGAGTGCACGAAATAGACATAGCTCTGTTCCGGAATATCCTGGAACAGGCGTCCATTGTTCATAAGATGCAGGGAATTCCATCCCATATGGGGGATCTTCAGCCCCTCTGCTGCCGGGATCCTTCTGATCTTTCCGGGGAGAAGACCAAGTCCCGGTACGCCGGGAGCCTCTTCGCTGCTTTCAAAAAGGAGTTGAAGCCCCAGGCAGATGCCGAAAAACGGAGTGCCCTTGTTTACGATTTCCCCGATTACGGGGATCAGGCCGAAGGAATGCAGTTTTTCCATGCAGTCCCCGAAGCTCCCTACTCCCGGCAGGATCACCTTCTCCGCCGAAAGGAGGAGCTCTTTGTCTCTTGTGGTTACGGTTTCATGTCCCAGAAACTGCAGCGCCTTTTCTACACTCCTGATGTTTCCCGCATCATAATCGATCAATGCTATCATGCTTTCCTCCACTTATTTTCTTACATGTTCATATCGGAACTGTCCATCAATAACCTCAGGAACTGTCCTCAGGATTTCCAGAGCCCTGCTGTCGCTTTAAACAGCATGGGATAGACAGCGAATTCCAGGAAGGCGATCACAGCGTACCTGGCAGCGCGCACCAGGAGGGCGGCGTAGACGCCGCTGTCCAGAAACTCCTTCGGGAAGGGGAGCTTCAGCAGGCTGTTCATGCCGAAAAAGATGGCGACGCCGCCAATCGTGCGAAGCGCGACCCGCACAATATTCCCTGTATTTTCAAACTGCACATATTTTTCTTCAAACAGGCATCCTGCAGAAAAGCCAAGGAGAAGGCCGAAAGCGGAAAAGTAATCCGTACTTCTGCAGAAGAACATCCCCGGCAGGGAGAGCAGGATGAGAAGGCCGAACATCAGCTTTTCATTCCGGATCTTCTTCCTGAGGAGTGGTACTATGATCAGCGCAGCTGCAGCCACAAGCCAGCCCCCGATGATATCGGTGGGGTAATGGGCTCCGACAGTAACCCGGGATAAACCGACCAGGACAGGGATCACCACGGCCAGTACCCGAAAGACTTTTTTCTTTGTTTCCTTCGCAAGAGAGCCCGTCATGCCGAGAGCAATTGTGGAATGTATGCTCGGAAAGGACCAGCCCTGTGCGGAAATATCGTAGATATCCGCCTTTTTGTCTACAGGTCTTAAGATCTTTATATCAGGATCGTCAAAATAGGGACGTCTTCTCACGAAGATATTCTTGATCATGGTGCTCCACAGAATGCCCATGATCATCGTCACCCCGATCGCCTTTCCCGTTTTCTTGCTCCAGCCCCAGTAGACAGCGCCAAGAATAAGGATCATCACCATCTCTTCGCCGAATACGGAAAAGGACGAAACTACAGAAACGGCTTTATCTCCCAGTGTATTCTGCAGCCATTTGATCAGAGTGACTTCCCATGCAAAAGAAAATGCATTTCCGCTCAGATTCATATTATTCTGCCTCCCTTTTCAGGATTTTCGCATACGCTCAGTGCCTTTCAGTATAACACAATATCCCTGATGCGTACAAGTAGTATAGCAGAAAAGTCAGGGAACCGTCCCCTTTTCTCACAGTTTTTCCCGGATTTCTTCGGCTATCTTCCGCATTTCTTCGGGAGAGACCTTGCAGATTTTCCGGTCGGAGGTATAAAGACCGTTGATCTCGCCTTCGACGTCGGAGAACTGTGTAAGGATGCTTCCGCAAAGGCCTTTCTGTATGGATGGAAGGACCATTTCCCGGTACATGGCAAGCACCTTGTCGGTCAGTTCCTTTCTTGAATGGCACTGTCCGTAGCCGAAGGTCTTCTTCCATTCGTTTTTGCCGGCGGCCAGGGTGTAGCCTCCGCATTCCGACAGCAGCATCGGCTTTCCGGATGAGGGCAGTATCCTGTTCCTGTAGTAAATGTGCCGGCTGTAGAAATCGCTCTTTTTCTGCATATACCAGCCGGAGGTACTGTCGATCAGCCGGGTCGGGTCTCTTCTCTTTGCCAGTTCATAGAGTCTGTCGCTCTCGAACTGCCCCCATCCCTCGTTGAAGATGGTATAGACTGCCACGCAGGGGTGGTTGTAAAGCTTCCTGATGGTCTTCTTCATCTGGGAGACAAAGAAAAGCTTCCGTTCTCTTCCCAGGTTCCGGAACCAGGTATCCGGCTTTTTCAGGATTCCCAGGTTGGAGAAGAGAGAACTGGTCAGATAATGATAATTCCCGCTGTTTACCATATCCTGAATGACCAGCATTCCCAGTGTGTCGCACAGATAATAGAAGGTCTCCGGTTCAATCTTTACGTGCTTTCGGAGGCAGTTGAAGCCGAGTCTCTTCATGCGCAGGATATCCCGTCCGTACTCCTTCAGGGAAGACGGGAGAAAGATCCCTTCGGGATAATATCCCTGGTCCAGAACTCCGTGGAGAAAGATTTTCTGTCCATTCAGGAACAGCCTGGGAACTCCGCCTTCCGCGCGGCTCTCTATGGTTCGAAGCCCCGCGTAGGTGTATACCTCATCGCGGTCCGTCGAGATTTTCAGGTGATAGAGCCAGGGGGTCTCCGGCGTCCACAGGTGAGGCCCCTGGCCCAGAGAAATATAGCCGAAGTTGTTTTCAAAATGGTATTCTCTCTCATCCTTCAGGACCACATTCTCCCCGTGCTCTTTTCCGCC
>JAFOJB010000216.1 GCA_017420455.1 Blautia sp. | reverse complement strand
TATCCATTTTTCTACCTCCGCGTCTTTACTGTTTTTCCGTCCCGGAGAGCACGGCTTCCCGGCCCTTCCCTTTTCCGGCAGGAGCTTCGGCCGTGTAAAGGATCCTCTCTCCGTTTTCCCGGAAGAGATATACCTTGTGGGGCTTCAGGGAGAAGTTTACCGTGCTCCCCTGAAGCTCCCGGATATCGTCGGAGCTCACGATCGCCCTGTTTTCCTTTGCCGGAGATGCAGGATGGGTAAAGACCACGCTGGTATCCCTTCCCATGACCTCCACCGCATTCAGACGGCAGCAAAGCGGGCCGTTTTCGTCCGGAATAAAGCCCTCCGGCCGGATTCCGACGGTGACCGTCTGATCCGTCGCGGAAGATGCCCCTCCGTTTTTCCCTTCCGATATCTCCTTCACGTTTTCATAGATCAGATCCTCTCCCATATACAGCTTTCCGCCGCGGATCCTTCCTTCGAAAACATTGATGGGAGGTGTCCCCAGGAATTTGGCGACAAACAGGTTCCTGGGATTCTCATAGACCTCCTGAGGCTTTCCGATCTGCTGCACCACCCCGGTTTCCATGACCACGATGAGGTCTGAAATGCTCATGGCTTCCTCCTGGTCGTGGGTCACAAATACGGTGGTGATACCGGTCTCTCTCTGGATCCTGCGGATTTCCTCCCTGGTCTGCAGCCGGAGACGGGCGTCCAGGTTGGAGAGCGGTTCGTCCAGGAGCAGCACCCGCGGCATTTTCACCAGCGCCCTGGCAATGGCCACTCTCTGCTGCTGGCCTCCGGAGAGCTCGCTGGGCTTTCTGTCCAGCAGCATGTCGATCTGTACCAGGCGGGCCGCTTCTTCGGCCTTTTTTTGCATCTCCTCCCTGGAGGGACGTGCGTCCCCCTTCAGATTTTCCAGAGGAAACAGGATATTCTGCCGGACCGTCAGATGGGGGTACAGGGCATAGCTCTGGAAGACCATCCCCACTCCCCGGTTCTCCGGAGGAAGCTCTGTCACATCATCCTCCCCGAAAAAGATCTTTCCGCTGCTGGGTTTTTCCAGCCCGCAGATCATATTCAGGGTCGTGCTCTTTCCGCAGCCGGACGGCCCCAGAAGACCGATCAGCTTTCCGTCAGGGATCTCAAAGGTGAAGTCGTTTACCGCGATCACATCCTGTTTGATCTTCCGGTTGCGGTTCGGGTAACGCTTGGTCAAATTCTGAAGTACGATCTTCATACAAAACCTCCAAAAACTACTCTCCCAAAAAGAATTCTTCAGTTCCTTTTACTATGTATGGTAACACAAAGAAAAACCCCGCGCAAGGGTGAAACAGGGGGGCACCCTTGCGCGGGGAATTACAATTCACGGCCTCACCGTCCTGGGACTGATGGTTACAGTTCACAGTCTCCCCGGCCGGGGACTGCAACCCTTTGGCAGCGAGCGAATCCCGGGAACGGACATGATAAGGCGGACGGGCGAGGAGCCGACAAAGGCCGAAAACACATCAGTCCCCGGCCGATGAGACCGTGAACTGTAACGACTGATGTGTTTTCGGCGTTTGTCGGCTCTCCTGACTTGACGGTGGTTTTTCATTTACTATATAATAGTTTACAAGACAGGAATCCATATGCTATGTGAAATACTTATTACGGCCAGTAAAGAGGAGGAACTACCATGACAGCATTCCCGAAAGGAAAAATATACACCGCAGAGGATCTTGAGAATATCCCTGAAGGTACCCGGGCAGAACTGATCGACGGGAGTTTATATATGCTTGCCGCTCCTTCCAGAAAGCACCAGAGAATTTCCGGCAGGCTTCATACCGCCATAGATAATTACATAACCGATCATCACGGGAATTGTGAAACTTATACTGCTCCTTTTGATGTCAATCTGTTTTCTGACAATTCCGTAATCGTACAGCCGGATGTCCTGGTTTGCTGTGATCCTTCCAAATTCACTGAGAAAGGCCTGGACGGAGCTCCCGACTGGATCATAGAAATCACATCTCCCGGTACCTTTGAACAGGACTATTACAGAAAACTGATGCTGTACCAGGGTGCAGGGGTAAAAGAATACTGGATCATAAATCCGCAGGAGGAAAATGTGTCTGTTTATGTGTTTCCCCGGCAGTATAAAACCTGGTCTTTCTCCGACTTCATTCCTGTATCTGTCTATCCGGGGTTTTCGATCCGGATCAATGACCTCCTCTGAACAGAGTTGAAGCAAGGTGGCTGTGAGAAACCTTCATAGCAGAATCCGGATCCGGGTTCCCATCCCGGGACGGGAGAGAATTTCGAAATGTCCCTTGTGTTTGTCCACGATCCACTTGGCGATGGAGAGACCAAGGCCTGTGCCGTCGTAGGCGCGGACATCGTCGGAGCGGTAGAACCGCTCAAACATGTGCTGCACATCCGCTTCCTCCATGCCGATCCCTGTGTCCTGGACCTGGATATAATATTCCCCGCCGGGCGTTCTGCCGCATCCCAGCAGGATCTCGTCCCCTGCTTTGGTGTACTTGGCGGCATTGTCCACCAGGATCCGAACCGCCTGCTTCAGAAGCCCGGGATCCGCGGAAATCTTCAAAGAAGCGGTCTTTCCGAAAAGATCTTTTTCCTGCAATCCGAGGTACCGGTAGACATGGTTTTCGTCGATCATGAAGGATTCCTCATACACCTCCTGCATCATGTCGTTCAGATCCACCTGCTCCAGATGGAGAGTGGTCTTTCCGCTGTCGCCTCTGGCCAGGAAGAGAAGCTGCTCCACCAGATGATTCATGTGATCCGCTTCATGCCGGATCGCTGTGATGGATTCCTCCAGGATCTTCTGGTCCTCCTTTCCCCACCGGTCCAGCATATTCACATACCCCTGAATCACGGCGATGGGGGTGCGAAGCTCATGGGACGCGTCATTCACAAAACGGGCCTGCTGCCGGTAGGTATCCCGCATCCGGATCAGCAGGTTATTCATGGCCGCCTCCACCCCCTGCAGGTCCCGGTCCCCCAGAGATACCGTCTTCGCGTCCTCCGGCCGGATCTGGGTGATGGCTTCCTCCAGCATCTGGTATTTATCCTCGGAAAAAGAGATCCTGGAAAGCTCATCCGCCCGAAGAGCCAGCTGGTCCAGCGGACTTAAAATCTTCCGGATCCTTCCGTCCTCCCGGAAATAGAAGATCCACATGCAGGCAAACTGCACCGCAAAAAGAACAGAAACCGCGATAAGCATGCTTCCCAGAAACTGATTCAGGGAGGCTTCAAACAGCAGGTTCTTCTCCTTGTCCCAGACCTGGTACAGAAGCTCTCCCCCTTCTCCTCCTGCAATCCCCCTTCTGCGCTGCCAGGTAAGGCTTCCCAGCGCCGCCATCTCCTGTCCGGCCAGCCAGAAGCAGCAGGAAAAGATAAGAAGAAGGGCATCTGCCGCCACGTAGATGCCCGTATTTTTCCTGATCTGATGAAAATGCAGTTTTCTGGTAATGGAAGTAACCCGTTTTCTGTTGTCAGATGTATTCAGGGATTTTTCTTTTCCTCCCATATTGTCCCTTTCCCTGTCCCGGCAGCGCCGGACGGCTTCATACCGCTTTTCCGCCTTTTCCGGCTCAGAATCTGCCGCAGTACAGCAAGTTGTCTGCAGGCGCAGGCAGTTCCTTACTCCCTGCCTTCCGCCTCCCAGGACTTGACGACATACCCCACTCCCCTGACAGTGTGGATCATTTTAACCGAAAAGACATCATCGATCTTAGAGCGCAGATACCGGATATAGACGTCGATTACATTGGTCTCGCCCATATATTCATAGCCGCAGACCTTCTCCAGAAGCGTATCTCTGGAAAGAACGATATCCTGGTTCTCCAGCAGAGTCTTCAGCATGAGGAACTCCCGGTTCGTCAGGGATATCTCATGATTTGCGTACTTCACCTGATGTCTTGGCTCATCCAAAGTAAGAGGACCCCATGTGAGGATCCCCTCCTGTACCATAAGTGCACTGTCTTCCTGCTGGACTGCCCCGGCCACTACCGGATGCAGCTTCAGGGCCACCCGGATCCTGGCCAGCAGCTCCTCGATGGCAAAGGGCTTGGTAATATAGTCCACCGCTCCGGCATCCAGGCCGGAGACCTTGTCCATCACCGCGTCCCTGGCCGTCAGGAGGATCACCGGCGTAGGCTTTTCCTTCTGCAGCCGGCGCAGGACCTCAAGCCCGTTCAGCCCGGGAAGCATGATATCCAGAAGGATCAGGTCATAGGTATTCTCCAGCGCGTCCTTCAGGGCATCCCTGCCGTTCGCCGCTTTGTTCACCTGATATCCTTCATGCAAAAGCTCCAGTTCCACGAATCGCGCAAGCTTTTCTTCATCCTCCACGATCAGAATATGTGCTCCCATATCTACTTCTCTTCTTTCTCTCCCCTGGTAAATTCCCTCTTTACCCTGTCTGCCATATTGCCGGCAGAATCCATAAAATCATTCACCTTTGAAAGATCGTTCCTGCCTTCAAAGGAATACCGGAAGTGAAAGAACAGCCCCACGATCAGCAGCGGCAGTACGATCTTCCAGATCAGGATAGCCAGCAGCAGGAACAGCACCGGGAACTTGATGATCGTCTCGTCATACCGGGTGATGCAGAAGGAATTCTCCCTGCAGATCCGGAAGAATTTCATCAGCAGTATCTTCACTGTATCTTTGTTCTGGCTTCTGCTCTTTTTATCATAAACCGTTTCCTTAACCGGAACATATTCTTCCTGCTGCTCATAGCTGGTGGAATACTGCGACTGTTTCGGCGCGCTGGTCTTTCCCTGCTTTTCCAGGCTTACAATGGCGTCCAGCATATCCCAGCTGTTTTCCTCAAGCGCCCTTCTTGCTTCTTCATAGGTCACATTTGCATGCTCTCTGAGCTTTTCCACTTTTTCCAGATTATCCATTCTTCTTTCCTCTCTTTCCACAACCTCGTTCTCCGGAACAATGACAGAATACCATCCTTGCCTTAAAACGGCTTTGAAGAAAAATTAATGGAAGATTAAAAAACCTCACCTCAAAGGTCAGTTCCGGCAGGCTCCTTCCGGCATCCGGATCATAACCTTATTTCAGATCCTTCAGAAACTGAAGGTCCTCTTCGGTAATCTTCATGTTGGTAGTAACCGGCGCTTCTCCCGGACGGGTCACGGACAGTTCCAGTATCGTTCCCTCGGGAAGCGGCACCATAAGCTCCTTTTCTATAAATGCTGCCACTCTTGCATGCCTTTTTTCGAATTGTTTTTTTGCGCTCAGTAATTTCAGCGGATTCATCGCCATTTTATCAACCTCTTTCTGACCAGTGATTCCAGTGCAGAAAGACATCATTCCGCTGAACAGCCCTTTGCCTCATACCGTCTCAATCGGACAGGGGAGAAATGCACTCCTCTATGCGATCCGCGATGCACCACCTAGCGCCTGGATGCCGCGGTTCGATCCGGAACAGGAATCCCCGTTCATCGAAATGTGCTTTCGCACCGGAATCATCATTTTCTGAAAAATACAGGCTGCATCTTCCGGTTCTTCCAACCCTGAAGCTGCAGCCCCTTGTTCATCGGCATATCTGTAATGATACGGCCCGGAGCAATATATTACCGGTATCCGGATCATGCAATCGCGGGGAATACTCCGGCGCAGGAATCATCCCATCGCAGGATCCTCCTATCGCAGGAATCAATCCCATCACAGGAATCCTTTCATCACAGGAATCATCCCATCGCAGAAATCCCTCCATTGCAGGAATCAATCCCATTGCAGGAATCAGTCCCATCGCGGGAATCCTTCCATGATGAAAATCATTCAATAGTGAGAATATCGGAAAAGCCTGTAACCTCAAAAATCTCATTGACCTCATCGCTTACATGGATCAGCTTCATATCACCCTGTTTTTTCATAATCTTCTGTGCGGAAAGGAGCACACGAAGACCTGCGGATGAAATATACTCCAGCTTCTCCATATCAAAAACGAGCTCTGTAATGCCGTCAATGAACCCCTTCAGTTCTCCCTCCAGAGAAGGCGCTGTCGTGGTATCCAGTCTTCCTTCCAGAGCCAGCTTGACCGCAGATCCGTTTTGTTCCTTATACATATTCAGCATTTGGTTTTCCTCCTGATTTCTAAATTCCATGTAGGTTCTTCTTCCGAACTTACTATCCCTTTAGGATTGAGCCGGAAATAACTGTCTCAATCCTTATGCAGGACTTAAGTACTATGTGTTTTTCAGTATACCAAAAAAAAATGAGATTCACAATATTTTCTGCTTTTTTTCCGAATTCTTTTTACTCCCCCCGCAGCGCACGCATCTCCACCGCCCTGGAGAATATTCCTTCTACTGCAGAGAGAACTTCATGACTACCGGGTTATGGTCCGAAAAGACAAAGCCGGTATCGATATTGTTCAGCTGGTGAACCCTGACATTTTCCGATACCAGAAAACCGTCCACCACAAAGACCGGATTGCCCTTCTGGTAGGGGATATCACAGTTCCGGCAGGTCGGGATCAGTTCCTCGTCATCGTACGCGATGCACTGAACGATCCCCTCCGGCAGAAGATCCCTGGGAAAGGGCTGGGCCCAGCCAAAATCCGTGATCTTTTCACCGCCAAGGACAATGGTTGAATCTCCTGTAAAATCGTGGTTGAAATCTCCGCCGCAGACGCAGTAGTTCCCTGCCGCGTATTCTGACCGCATATCCTGAAGAAGCATACTCATCTGAGAGGTTCGGATGGCATCACTCCCGCCGTAGGCGGACAGATGAACATTATACAGCACCAGTTCCTTTCCGTCCTCCACCGGAATGTGGGAAACACTGTAGCACCGGTCAAGATCCAGGAATCTGGAAAAGCTGTTGGAAATCTCCAGCTTTCTTCTTTCCGCATGGTCAATGGCTGTGCCGGAAAATGTCAGGATGCCGGAATTGGAAGCGCCGTGAGGCTGTGTAAAAGGATACAGCAGAAAAGCAGAATGATAATTCACGGCGAAGTCCCAGGCATGCTCCGGAAAGAATTCCGAGAGCTGCTGCAGCTGGTTCACATGATAGCTTCTGGTGGAATCCGTATCTACCTCCTGGAACAGGACAAAATCCGGTTCAAAGGACGCTGCCGTCTTCCCTGCCTGATCAATGCAGGATATAACGCTTTCCCTGCTCTTTCCCCAGGATTCCCTGCCTCCGTCCATAAAAAACGTAAATTCCGGCGTATATGCGCCGAAGCCGCAGTTCTGCGTAACCGCCGTATAAACCTTCTGCCGCTGCAATGTCTCTCCCTTAGCCTGCCCGCTGACCTCCAGGACCTGATGGTCTGCGATCCGGTTGTAGTCGATCATCACATAGCCCAGATAAAGGATCACACACAGTATAAGGGCAAGAATCACATATTTTACAATTTTCAAAATTCTGACTGCCATAGGCTTTTCTCCCTGTTGGCTGAACTCTTTCACCGTCTGCTGTTCAGGTTCTCACCGGCCGGGGAGATGAACAGTAAGCTTTTACAACCAGAAATCTCCATACTCCTCAAGAGTTCTCCGGTCGGACATTTCACAGCATTTTCTCAGGAAAAACCCCAGCACCCAGATTCCGTTCACCTCTTCCTCCCTGCGCCAGGAAAGAGACAGCCGCTCGGGATGCCACTGCACTCCCCAGATTGGCAGTGTCTCATGATGCATGGACTCCGGTACTTTGTCCTCTGAACACCAGGAATCTATCACCAGCCCTTCTCCAGGACGATCCAGAGCCTGATGATGCGCGCTGTTGTGTACAAATTCTTTTCCATAGAGCTCCCAGATCCAGGATCCTTCCTCTGTGGTGCTTTTATGGATCTTATCCTCTTCCTGCACCGAATTCTTCGCATGCCGGAAAGCAGTGGGGATGTTCTGGACAAGACTTCCGCCAAAATATACATTCAGAATCTGGAAACCTCTGCAGATCCCAAAGACCGGTTTTTCTGCCTTTACAAACGCGTCGACAGCAGCGAGCTGAAGATCGTCCAGATCGTTATCCACATAGCCGCTGCCATTCATTCGCTGATGGTATCTTGCCGGATTTACATCCCATCCCCCCGGGAGGATCAGCCCGTCATAATTCTCCGGATTCAGGTCTTTGATATCCAGGTACTCCTGCTGATAAGCGCTCCCTCTGTGCACCCGGGAATCGGAAACTACCACCGTTTCAGGTCCCAGTGCCTTCAGGGCGTTCAGATAATTGGTTACGTTCTGCTTGTTTTCGGGTAATGCGATCCTGAGAGTCTTCACTCTTTTCTCCTCTTATTCGCATGAATATACCGGCAGACAATGTTATCCGATGACGATTTTGCGGAGTCGGCCGGAACACGGTCGGCACCAGCATCTGCCTCCTGTTTTTCAACTGTTCCTCATCGCATACCAGGACACTTCCCGGATATTTTCCATGAAAGATTATCTTACCGTATGTATCCTACTATACCCCCCCGTCCTTCCGTTGTAAAGAACTGTTTTTTCCAGGATTCCGTTTCCGGCTGCAGTTCACGGTCTCACCGGGCGGGGACTGCATGTGTTTTCAAGGTGTCTGGCGTCCTGACGGACTGCAGAGGATAAGACATTATTTTCTGTTCAGGGATTCGAGAAAATCCTTCAGCCGGTCCGATCTGGGATTCATGAAGAATTCCTCCGGAGTATTTTCTTCCACGATATTGCCGTCTGCCATAAAAATAATCCTGTCCGCCACCCTTCGGGCAAAGTTCATCTCATGGGTCACGATCACCATGGTCATGCCCTGCCGGGCCAGCTCTGTCATGACATCCAGGACTTCATTGATCATCTCCGGATCCAGGGCACTGGTGGGCTCATCAAAAAGCATGGCCTTCGGATGCATGGCAAGGGAACGGGCGATGGCGACTCTCTGCTGCTGGCCTCCCGAAAGCTGGGCAGGCACCTTGCCGGCCTGGCTGTCCACCCCGACACGCTTAAGGAGCTCCATGGCTTCCGCCCGGGCTTCCTTCTTTTTCCGTCCCAGAACCTCAACCGGTCCGATGGTCACATTGTCCAGGATCGTTTTGTGGGCAAAAAGATTGAAAGACTGAAATACCATGCCGATCTCGGAGCGAAGAGCCGAAAGCTCCTTTCCCTCCTCCGGCATATGCCTTCCTTCAATAAAGATATCTCCGGAATCGATGGTCTCCAGTCTGTTGATGGTACGGCAGAGGGTGGATTTTCCGGATCCGGAGGGACCGACGATAACCACTACCTCTCCTCTTTTCACAGAAAGATTTATATTCTTAAGGACATGGAGCTCTCCAAAATGCTTGTCTACATTGCGAAGCTCAATGACGGGAGGCGCATCTTCTCTGACCGTCTCCTGCCGGACGGGAGCACTGCTTTCCCCGGTTGTCCATGGTTCCTGCTGCATAGTATCTGTCCTTTCTATTTCTGCTGATGCTCTCACAACATTGTTTTTTAATTTTTCAGATACGGGCTTTCTGCCGCTCACAACGTTGTTCCGGTACGGTCTGCAACGGTCACGGAAATCCTGTTCAGCAGATAATTGATCAGGATATATACCACCGCCGTAACAAAATAAATCTGCACAAGGGCGTCATAGTTGGAGATCAGGACCTTTGCGTTCTGCATCAGGTCCGGGAAATTCACCACATAGGAGAAGGTGGTATCCTTCACCACGATCACCAGCTCGGCAATCAGTGCCGGTGTGATATACCGGAAAGCCTGCGGAAAGACGATCTTCCGGAAGATCTTCCCATGCTGCATGCCCAGAGAAAGCGCAGCCTCTGTCTGCCCTTTCGGCACAGCGTTCACGCCGGAACGAAGGACCTCCGCCACTACGCCGGCAGCGGAAATGGCCACCGGAGTGGCAATCTTCCATATGGCTGCAAGCTTTATTCCCGAACGGGGGACCACCAGGAAGAAAAAATAGATAAACAGAAGGGTCGGAACTCCCCGGGTAAATTCCACGATTCCGGTGCCGACAGCCCTCAGGATCCTCCTCCTGCTGATCCTTCCCAGCATCATGAGGAACCCCATGACAAAGGCCAGCACTCCGGCAAGAGCCGCGGCCTCCAATGTTCCGAGAAGTCCCTTTCCCAGGAACTTCCAGGTGGTTTTCCTTGCGAAAAAGGTCCAGTATTTCGGCGCAAGCTGGCCGGTTATATAAAACTGCCGGATTACCAGAAGGATCAGTACAGCAAGAGCTGACAGAGAGATCCCGGTGGCAATGGCGGTACGTTTTCTTGTTTTCGGTCCCGGAGGCTCATAGAGCGCGTCCCGGATAGACAGAGGTTTCGGTGCAGCTGCAGCCTTTCCGGCTGTTTTTGTCCTCGCGTTTTCGAAAGAAGCGGGAATCTCAGGTTTTTTTTCGCTCATCGCAGGATCCTCACTTTCTTATCCAGAAGATTGCCCAGCTGCCCGATCACCACGGCCGTCACACAGTAGAAAAAGGCCGAGATGATAAAGGCTGTCACGCCTCCCACTGCATGGGTATTGATATAGCTGACCAGGCCGGTAAGATCCGCCGGATTCAGGGGAACCTG
>JAFOJB010000215.1 GCA_017420455.1 Blautia sp. | reverse complement strand
TTATCCAGCAGGCCATGATCGACGCCGGCGTGGTACAGAGCGCCTACAATTCTCCTGCGGCTGCCCTTCTTCTCACCTGGCTCATGGATAAGTATCCGGATCCCACCCGGGAACAGATCCGGGACGCTCTTTCCGGAATCTACATCCGGGACGCCAGCTATGAGCATTATTATCTGGCGGTACAGCTGGCCAGGGAGAAAAGAGACACCGGCTCCTACCAGAGCGAGATCGCGTCAAGCTACCGGCCTGACCTGAAGCTGGTGGGAAAACCCACCGGAAAGGTGGACGGACCACAGCTGGTGGCAGGAGAAAGGGCTTTTGTGGAGGATTATATCGACGCGAACACCAACTACATGGTGCTCCTTCGTTCCCCCTATGCCATGGCTTATATCAAGAGCATCGACACCTCGGAGGCGGAAAAGGTTCCCGGCGTCCTCTGCATCATCACAGGATATAACTGTCCGGATGTGACTTACATGCAGGCAGGGCAGGGGAATCCGGAGCCTTCCCCCCATGACAGAAAGCTGTTCAACCTGAAAATGCGCTTCGTGGGAGAGCGGGTGGCGGCCGTGGTGGCCGAAACCCTGGAGGCTGCCGTAAAGGCCAGAAGCCTGATCCGGGTGGAATACGAACCTCTGCAGCCGGTGTTTACCGTAGAGGAGGCTCTGGCGGAAAACGCGCCCCGTGTCCACAACGGCATCGTCCAGTACAATTCCGGCGCGCCGGAGGATCTGGAGGAATACAATAAACAGTGCGCCGATCCCCGGGAGGGAAAGGTGGTCTACCAGTTCCCCCTGCGGGCGGATATCCACAGGAATATCGCGGCCTCCAACAAGGGCGGCATCGGGGATGTGGAGAAGGCCTTCGCCGAAGCAGACGCCATTGTAGAGCGGACCTATCAGACCACCAATATTCAGCACGCGCCGCTGGAAACCCATATCTGCTATGCAAAAATGGACGGGAACCGGCTAGTCATCTATGCCTCCACCCAGGTACCTTATCATCTGCGCCGGATCGTGGCCTGGATCACCGGGCTTCCGGAGAACCGGATCCATGTGATCAAGGCCAGAGTAGGCGGCGGCTACGGGTCGAAGCAGGATGTGCTGATGGAGGATGTGGTGGCTTATGCGGCCTACATTACCAGAAAGCCGGTCTTTTATCATCATACCAGAGAAGAAGAATTTACGGCGACCTCCAGCCGTCATCCCATGCGGTGTCATGTGAAGATGGCCGGCACGAAGGACGGCCGTCTTACCGGAATCTTCATGGAGGTCCGGGCCAATACCGGTCCCTATGGAAACCATTGCCTTACCGTTCCCATGAACAGCTGCTCCAAGACCCTGCCTCTCTTCAAGTGTCCGAACATGGCTTACGACCTGATCACCTGCTATACCAATTCCGTACAGGCTGGCGCCTATCAGGGCTACGGAACGCCCAAGGGGAATTTCGCCCTGCAGATGGCCATGTGCGAACTGGCAGAGGCGCTGGGCGTGGATTACAGGGAATTTGTCCTGAACAACTGCGTGGAACCCGGCTACTGGCTGGAAATCCTGAAGGGCCTCGGCGAAGGCCGCGAGGGAACGCCGGTTCCGGTCGGTTCCTGCGGACTGAGTGAATGCGTCCGCATCGGCTGCGATATGATCGAATGGGGAAAGAAAGAGGTATCCGATGATCCGGACTGGAAGATCGGCAAGGGCTTTGCCATGATCATGCAGGGCTCCGGCCTTCCGAACCTGGATCATGGAGAAGCGTTGGCTATCCTGGAGACCGACGGTTCCATCACGCCGACTGATGCCGTGCTCGCCGCTGTGAACATCATCAACCAGTACATGGGCGCGTTCATGGCGCTGGCAGAGGTCGAAGGCGAGGAAGAGGTCGAGGTCGTCTCAATCTTCG
>JAFOJB010000214.1 GCA_017420455.1 Blautia sp. | reverse complement strand
TCGTTTGTCCAGGAAGCATTGTCTCCGAACAGGGAACTGCTTTCCTCATTCGCTCCTGCTGTTTCACCGATCCAGGATGTCCCGTCTCCGAACAGAGAGCCGCTTTCCTCATTCGCTCCCGCGGTTTCACCGATCCAGGACGCCTCGTCTCCGAACAGAGAGCCGCTTTCCTCATCCGCTCCTGCGGTTTCACCGATCCAGGATGCCTCGTCCCCGAACAGAGAGCCGCTTTCCTCATCCGCTCCCGCGGTTTCACCGATCCAGGACGCCTCATCCCCGAACAGAGTGCTGCCTTCCCCGCTCTCACCCGCAGCTTCATTGATCCAGGAGGTTTCATCGCCGAACAGATTTCCTGCCTGCCTGGCTTCCTGAGGATCATTCTCCCTTACATCGGCAGGAATGACCTCTATATCCTCGGCCTGTTGGGCTTCCTCCTCGGAAATAGCATCCGCAGCGTTCTTTCCTATGGATTCCTCACTGACAGATTCCGTAACTACCTCGGATAACAGCTCTTCGATATCCTCCGGATTTCCTTCCGCCTCAGCCGGCAGATCCTCCTCGGGTTCATTGTATTCCGCTACTTCGCTGTCCAGATCATACAGAGCCTGCCTGGAAAGGATCTCGCACTGATACAGCTCTTCCAGGGTATCGAAACCATTGAAGGTATAGACCAGGTTTTCTCCGAGGCTGCGAAGCTCCGTTTTCATTTCACAGGTCTGCTCCGGTACGACGTACTCTCTCTTTCGGATGTCCTCCGGAGTCTCCTTTCCGGTGATATCCTTATAGCACAGATAATAGTAGAAGTCCTTTGTCTGATAATATGGAACCACGTTTTCCGTTTCCGATTCGTCCGGATTTGTCTTTACATACAGGGCAGCCTTTATATGGAAAATCTGATACAGAAGATTGCCTGCCTCCGGGGTATCCATGCCTTCCGCTCCTCTGAGAAGATAAGCACCCTGGTAATCGAAGCCCGCCAGAGAAACCTCTCTTGGCCAGACAAGATCGGAATCCTTCTGGACAAGCTCCAGAG
This sequence comes from Blautia sp., assembly GCA_017420455.1. GTDB lineage: Bacteria > Bacillota > Clostridia > Lachnospirales > Lachnospiraceae > Blautia_A. The sequence continues at coordinate 4,058 of JAFOJB010000214.1, read as the reverse complement.
CATAGGCCTGCAGTTCCTCCTGCAGCCCTTCCGGAATATCGGAAAGCTGTGCTGCCAGATCCTCCCGTTCTGTCAGGCCTTCCACCGTAAATACTTCATTCTCTCCCTCCAGGGCGATCCCCAGTTCCCGCTGCGCGGTATTCTCAATGAAGTATTCCAGCTCGATCTGCTCGCCGTTGACCAGCCCGTTATTCTTGCTCAGGACATAGCTGAACCTCGACATGATGTTTTTTATCTTGTCTGCGTTCTTCACGTCGCTTCCCTCAGCGCCGGCCAGATCCTGTCCGTTTTCCAGCCGTCCCAGCAGCTCCCTGGCTTCCGCGCCGGAAAGCTTTTTCCTGCTCTGAAGAGCCAGGACGATATCCTTTTCACATTCCAGCCTGTTGAACTGCAGGACAGCTGTTCCGCTGCCGCTGGCTCCTTCAAAGGCAACGGAGGAATACTCCTCCAGATGGAGCACCGTCGGCTTCTGGTTTACGGAATTGTGGATCATCAGCAGAATGAAAACGAGAACCAGAAGCCCGATACCAGCCAGCATCGACTTTCTGCCATTCGTCTCCTTCTCTCTGGAGGATGCTTTTTTCTGGCTGCGCAGGGAGATCCTATCCGAGATCTTCTGCCCGGTTAAAAGCCTGTTGTTTTTTGTGACAGGCTTATTGTGTGCCGGCGCAATCTCCTCCGGATCCAGCAGGCCATGCGCCCTCTGCGGCGCTGTCTGCCCGGCCTCCTGCGGATTCCGGGGATCCTGCGGTTCCTGGCGTTCCTGCGGATTCTGTGCTTCCTGCAGGTCCTTTGCACTCTGCGGATTCCGGCCATTCTGCGGTTCCTGGCGCTCCTGCGGATTCCGGCCATTCTGCGGTTCCTGGCGCTCCTGCGGATTCTGGCCATTCTGCGGACTCTGCGGATTCTGCGGATTCTGCAGATTCTGCGGATTCTGCTGGCTCTGCAGATTCCCGAGTTTCTGCGGGCTTTGCGGATTCTGCGCTTCCTGCGGCGCCTGTGCCCTTGTCTGCCGGGCCGCATCCTGCACGGCTTCCCCTGTCTTTTTCGCTTTCAGCCCTGCCGGGAACTGCAGCCTGAAGGTATTCTCCGGTTTCTTTCCCTCTTTTGTATTATCTTTCTGGATCTCTTGTTCCGGAATGTACTTTTCGCCGCACTTCGGACAAAAAACCGCTTCCTTTTTTAGTTCCGTCCCACATTTCGGACAGTACCTTTTCATAGGCATCTCCTCCTTTGAAGTTCTCTTCTTTATTCTATATTACCACAATCCGAGTATTGCTTTCAAGAATTACCTGTGCATAACACAGGAAGTCCTTACCGTTCGTTACAGTTCACGGCCTCAGAAGCGAGTTCCGCAGATCTGCCAGACAAGGGTCAGACAAGGGGACGGTCGTCTCCTCGCCTGTCCGCCTGATCATGTCCGTTCCCGGAATTCACCCGCTGCCTGCCGTTCACGGTCTCACCGGGTTTCACCCTCGACATCCCTCTTTTTTTGTGCTAATCTAAATCTATATTAACAGACAGGAATCTATGATTCCAGTATTTACTTGTGTATAAGAGGAGGGAAAATCTATGGCAGCACCAGACGGCAGAAACAGACGGGTCACAGGCAATGGAAAAGGTGTCCATAAGCGGGGCGAGGGACTGGGAACCGGCCCTGTCGGAGATCAGTCTGGCTACGCTGGACGAACAGGCGGAAATTCAGGAAAGGGGACACGCCCCGGCAGTTCCGGTTCCCCTCTGGGAGCAGGATCCAGGCCTGGCAGCGGTGCCGGAAATCATTCCGGGTCCAGGCCGCAGGGCAGCAGCGGCGGGAATTATTCCGGAGGCAGCTCACACAGCAGCGGCGGTAACTTCTCCGGCGGCGGATCGCACAGCGGCGGCAGCTTCTCCGGAGGGGGTTCCCGCGGCAGCGGCGGAGGCGGTCTCGGAAAGCTTATCCCTGTCCTGATCCTGGCAGCCATCGTTCTATTCGGCGGCGGGAATCTGAGCGGCCTGCTGGGCGGCGGGTCTGGCAGCAATACCGGCGGCTCTTCTTCGGGCAGCAATGCGAACAGCGGTTCCTACAATTCCAGTACGAACACAGGAAACAACAGCAGTCATTCCAATTATCCCGCGTTAAACAACAGCTCCCAGAACGGCGGCAGCTCTTCCTACGGATCCGGCTCTTCTGCCGGCAGCTTCGGCTCCGCCCAGGATATCACCGCGCTTCTCTCCGCTCTTCTCGGAAGCGGTGCAAGCCAGTCCGTGACCGGCACCTACAACACGCCGGCCTCGGCGAGCAATACCATAAATCTGGATACCGCCGTAGCATCCGGCGCCAGAAAAAAACTGACCACCATCAAGGGAAACAATAAGGATACCGTCACGCTGATGGTCTACATGTGCGGAACGGACCTGGAATCCAAAGGCGGCATGGCCTCCTCGGATCTGAGGGAAATGGCAGGCGCCAGGCTTTCCGACAAGGTAAATATCATCGTATATACCGGCGGGTGCTCAGGCTGGAAGATCAAAGGCATCAGCGCGCGGACCAACCAGATCTACAAGGTAGAAAACAATTCTCTTACCTGCCTTGTGGACGATGATGGAAGCAAGTGCATGACAGATCCGGACACACTTACTTCTTTCATCAAATACTGCGCAAGGAATTACCCGGCCAACCGGAATCAGCTGATCTTCTGGGACCATGGCGGCGGTTCCGCCAGCGGCTACGGCTACGACCAGAAATTCCCGTCCAAAGGCTCCATGGGGCTTTCCCAGATCAAGTCGGCCGTTAAGAATTCCGGGGTCACCTTCGATTTTATCGGTTTCGATGCCTGCCTGATGGCAACGGTGGAGACCGCTCTTGCTCTTTCGGATTATGCGGATTACATGATCGCGTCCGAGGAAACGGAGCCCGGCACCGGCTGGTATTATACCAACTGGCTGACGGATCTTTCCGCCAATACCTCCATGCCCACCACATCCATCGGCAAGGAGATCGTGGACGATTTCATAGATACCAGCGCAAGACAGTGCCGCGGGCAGTCCACCACCCTTTCCATCGTGGACCTGGCAGAGCTTTCTGCAACCCTGCCTTCTAAGCTTACCGCCTTCGCGAAGAACACCAATGAGATGATCGCGGCGAATCAGGCCAGTCAGATTTACACGGCCAGAAATAATTCCCGTGAATTTGCCCAGTCCAGTCATATCAGTCAGTTCGACCTGGTAAGTCTCTGCAGGAATCTGGGAACAGCTTCTGCCGAAGCATTGTCGAAGACGATTCTTTCTGCGGTAAAATATAACCGGACCAGTTCCAATATGGCAGGCTCCTACGGCCTCAGTATTTATTTCCCGGGAAAGAACGCCTCCAGAACAGCTTCCAGCATGGTAAGTACCTACAATGCTCTGGGCCTGGATTCTGAATACACCAAATGCATCCAGAAGCTCGCCAGCACACAGCAGGCTGCGTTCAGTGTCAGCGGCGGTTCCCATAATCCCTTCGGTTCCCTTACCGGAAGCTCCTCCAGCAACGGCGGCGATCTGTACGGAAGCCTCTTCGGCAGCGACGGCGGCGAGATTCTTGCGGAAATGCTGGGTGCTCTCCTTTCAGGCGGCAGAATGGCCGGCCTGGATACTGCCACGGATGCCGACCTGTTTTCCTCTTCTGATATTTCTCTGGAAGAGCTGGAAGGAAACCTCCGCGGAAATCTGTTCGATCCCTCTGTCCTGGTCTGGGAATATAAGGATTCCGAACCGGTTCTGAAGCTCAGCGCAGAAGACTGGTCCAGGATCCAGACGGTAAGGATGCATATGTTCTTCAACGACGGAGAGGGATATGTGGACCTTGGTCTGGACAATTCCTACCTCGTTTCCGAAGACGGAACCCTGACCCCCTACACCGACGGCGCATGGATCTCCATCGACGGGCAGCCCGTCGCGTATTATCATCTGTATACCTGTGTGGACAACGAAGCCGGAACCTTTACCACGATCGGCCGCGTTCCCTGTCTGCTGAACAAAGAACGCGCGAACCTGCTTGTGGTCTTCGATACGGAGAACCCGGACGGATACGTTGC
>JAFOJB010000213.1 GCA_017420455.1 Blautia sp. | reverse complement strand
TCCTCCCCTTCCAGCATGGGAGAGTTTTCCCCTCCGCCGTTTGTGCTGCGCCGCATGGAGGCATAGTTATTCTCTCCATATTCGATCAGATCCATCTCGTAAAGAGGAAAGCCCTCCTCTGTACTGATCCTGCAGAACGTGGAAAGAGAGTTCTTCTCCTTTCTCGTTTCCAGAAGCCGGCCAAGGAGCTCTTCATCTCCTGCAGCCTTTTTCTTCAGTCCTTCCATCGCCTCATATACATCCATGCAGATACCTCCCCCTGTCCCTATGTTTGGGTTGTGTTTTTAAAGACCATGTGCTATACTCTTGAGAAAACTAAAAATTCCAGACCTGACCGCAGATTTTACAGAATTTCCTCACTTCGGCAGGTTCAAAAAGAAAGGATCACCAGTAATGGCTGATAATAAAAAAAATGATTCCAAAAAGGCTTCTGCAGCGCCTCTCAGTCCGGAAGAGCTGTATGAAAAAGCCCGGAAGCTTATGGATATCCATTCCCTCATCGTACAGGATTCCTTCCGCGCAGAAACCTATCAGCGCGCCGCGGAGCTGTTCCGGCAGGCCGGAGATTACAAGGACTCCGGGGAGAAGGCAAAGGAATGTCTTTCCCTTTCGAAGGAGGCCATGTCTGCTCACCGGGAAAACCTTTACCGGAAATCCGTACGACAGCTTCAGAATGCCAGAAATGTGGAGGATTATGATAAACCCATATCTTCCTTCAAAGAGCTCTCCGGTTATAAGGACAGCGACACGCTCTGTCAGGAAGCCGTTTCCCGTCAGGAAGCTCTGGAGTCGACCATGCTGAACCACAGAAAAAACATCATCGCCGTTCTTCTCACTGCGGTCGCGGCCCTGGCCGTTTTCTTCCTGTCTCCTGCCTGGACGGCGTTCACGCAGGGAGCATCCAGATCCGCAGCTTCCTCTGCTGCCGCTGTCGATTCCTCAGCAGCTTCCTCCACGGAATCGTATGTTTCCTTTCAGGATTCTCAGCCTGGCGATGAAGTTTCTTTCGGAAGCTTCCAATGGCTTGTTCTGGATAAAAATGAACGTCAGGTAAGGCTCCTGCTGCTGCATGCAGAAAAGTCAGCGGACTTAAGAGGCCGGCCCTACAATGATTTCCAGAAGGATGTCACCTGGGAAACCTGTACCCTCCGGCAATGGCTGAATTCCGAATTTCTGGAAAAGTACTTCTCAGAAAATGAACAGAAGCGGATCCTGGAAAAAGAAATCACCCATGTGGACAACAGTTCCTATGGCATCGACGGCGGCAGCGATACCGTGGACAAGGTCACTCTCCTGAAACCCGAGGATCTCACCAGATATGCCGGCACGATCTCCCGCATCCGCATGAACTGCTGGCTCATGTGCCCGGGAAACCAGCCGGATACCGCCGCCTATATGTCCGCCCGCAACAGCTTTATGGAATACGGATATCCGGTCTCGGGAACAGACTTTTATGTCTGTCCTGTCATCGTCGTGACTATAAAATAACCCTTCCACCACAGAAAGAGCGCAGCCAGGATGTGCAGAGCCAGAAACAGCGGCACCAGCACAACAAACTTTAAGTGCTTTGTCTTATGATGGAACAGCAGCATACCCAGGAGAGCTCCCGGGGAGCCCCCGATGAATGCCAGGCAAAGAAGCATGAATTCCGAAATACGGTATTTGTGCCTCTTTGCCTTTTCTTTATCTATCCCGTAGCAGAGAAACGCTGCCAGATTTATCGCGATAAGGTAAATCCCAACATACTTCATCATTGTCTTATCCCTTCGCTTTCCTTTTCTCTCCTGCCCGTCGAATCACTGCAGCTCTTTCACGATCTGATCAATGGTCTGCAGCTCCTGTGCAGAAAAAGGCGCTCTGTTCACGATCCTGATATTGTCAAGAAGCTGGGACGGCCTGGAGGCACCGACAAGGACGGAGGTGACGATATCATCCTTCAGGATCCAGTTCAGCGCCATCTGCGCCAGACTTTGTCCTCTCTCTGCCGCCAGAGAATTCAGCTTCCGCAGGCCGGCCACCGCTTTTTCTGTGATCCGTTCCTCCTTGAGGAACCTGCCGTCCGTCCGGATTCTGCTGTCCTCCGGGATACCGTTCAGATAACGGTCTGTCAGCAGGCCCTGGGCAAGGGGACTGAAGGTGATGATTCCCTTCTCTTCCTCCCGGGCTGCCTCCTTCAGACCGTTTGCCTCGATACTGCGGTCAAGGATCGAATACCGGTTCTGATTGATCACAAAAGGACAATGCAGCTCCTTCAGGATTGCCGCCGCTTCTTTCATATGCGCTCCGTCGTAATTGGATATTCCTGCGTACAAAGCCTTCCCGCTCTTCACGATATCGTTCAGGGCATTCATCGTCTCCTCCAGAGGCGTTTCCGGATCCATACGGTGATGGTAAAAGATATCCACATAATCCAGACCCATCCTGCGAAGACTCTGGTCAAGGCTTGCCATCAGATACTTCCGGCTTCCCCAGTCTCCATAGGGGCCGTCCCACATCAGATAGCCGGCCTTGGTGCTGATGATCATCTCATCCCGCCAGCTGCCGAGCTCCTCTTTCAGGATCCTTCCGAAATTGCTCTCGGCGCTGCCCGGCTCTGGTCCATAATTGTTCGCCAGATCAAAATGGGTGATCCCATGATCGAAGGCCGTGAAAAGCATTTCCTTCATATTCTCATAATTCCCGGTATCGCCGAAATTGTGCCAGAGTCCGAAGGAAACCACGGGGAGGCGAAGACCGCTTCTTCCGCAGCGCCTGTACTCCATAGTATCATATCTGTCCGCTGCTGCCTGATAAGACATACTGAAATCCCTCCAATTTCATTTTATACTGCGAATGCGTCGATGACCTTCGGCATTCTTCTTTTGAACATATTTGCCTGCTCCTTGCGGCGGATGATGGCGTCTGCCTCCGGGTCGCCGCTGCTCCCCTTTCTGATATAATCATGGATTGCCTGGTAGGTGACCCCCAGCCGTTCCTCATCCGGCTTTCCCGACAATCCATCGGAAGGCGTTTTCTCTACCAGTTCCCCGGGAAGCTCCTCCATTGTGAGCCCGACCGCGACCACTTCCTTGCTGGTAAGGGTTCCGAGAAGGGCGAAATCGCAGGATGTGTCTCCGTCCTTTGTACAATACCCTACCGTAGCCTCGGAAAGATTGCCGGTTCCCACCAGCCTCGCTCCCAGAGCCTGGGCGATATAGCGAAGGGTAGTCATCCGGAGCCTTGGGCCGACGTTCACATCACTTTCCTTCACATAAGCCACCGGGAAGCCCTCCGTATCCCGGGCAAGGGCTGTATGCAGCGCCTTATGCATTTCCCCTATGTTCACCGTACGGCTGTTGATCCCCAGCGAAGCGCATACCCTTACGCTGTCACTGATGTCCGCCTGGACATTGTCCGGCATCATCACGCCATAGACATTCTCCGGTCCCAGCGCCCTTGCGCACAAAGCCGCGCACACCGTGCTGTCTTTTCCGCCGGAAATCCCGATGACCACCCTGGAAAAATGCTCCTCCTCTGCCAGGGACCGGATCCCCCTGATCAGGTTATCTCTCGCTTTTACCGCGTCAAATCCTTCCATGACACATACCTCCTCTTCTATAAACGATCATGACAATTCCGCGAATGCTTCCTTTTTGCACTGGAACCATCTATATGAGAAAAAATCAAAAAGCTGTGAGTATAGTTCATTATATTTGCTCAGTGCCGGATGTATGCTTTCCCACAGTATGTATCAAGATCATAACAGATCCATCTATATCATAGATAAAATCGGCCGAGTGGATCGCGTTGACCCCCGCCATATATATCTTTTCCATTCGAAAACCTCCTGGCAGAAGCCCGGAATGAAAGCAGGCGCCTTCATCGGCAGGTTTCCTGTTTTCTATTGCAAGTATACTCGATTTACCGGCAATATGGCAATACTTTGTGCTCATGTAAATCGATTTTTGACAATGACCGCACAATCCGAAGGAAAAACAGCACGAAATGCTATCTGTTTTTACTTCCGGA
>JAFOJB010000021.1 GCA_017420455.1 Blautia sp. | reverse complement strand
CCGATCAGCCAGTTGTACATCTCCTCGTACTGTGCGGCGGAATTCTGCCAGGAGAAATCCTTTGCCATCGCACGGTCCACGATCTTGTTCCACTCCCTCTTCTTATCGTAGAAGATGCGCTCTGCGAAGCGGATGGTGTTCAGCATCTCATGTGCATTGTAATTGCGGAAGCTGAAGCCGGTGCCGGTGCCCTCATATTCATTGTAGGGCTCCACCGTATCCCGCAGGCCGCCGGTCTCCCTGACGATGGGCAGGGTTCCGTAACGAAGGCTCATCAGCTGGGAAAGCCCGCAGGGCTCGAACAGCGACGGCATCAGGAAAGCATCGGAAGCCGCGTAGATCCTGTGTGACAGAGCATCGTCATAATAGATCTGGGCGCTGACCTTTCCGTGATATTTCCAGTCGAAATGGCGGAACATATTTTCATAACGCTCCTCGCCGGTTCCCAGTACCACCAGCTGTACAGCGTCCTGGCACAGCTCGTCCATCATATATTCAATGAGGTCGAAGCCCTTCTGGTCGGTAAGACGGGAAACGATCCCGATCATCATGACCTTCGGATCCTCTGTGAGGCCAAGATCTTTCTGGAGCTGGATCTTATTCTTCACCTTTTCCTTGCGGAAGGTCCGTGCGTCATACTGCGCGGTGATAAAGGTATCCGTGGCCGGATTGAAGATATCGTAATCGATGCCGTTTACGATGCCGCGCAGGCTGTTGGACCTGGCGTTCAGAAGACCGTCCAGCTTCTCCCCGTAGAAAGGAGTCTTGATCTCTTCCGCATAGGTATTGCTGACAGTGGTGACCGCATCCGCAAAGACGATCCCGCCCTTCAGGAAGTTGGCGTCCTTGTAGGCCTCCAGTTTATCCGGCGCGAAATAGTAGTCCGAAAGACCGGTGATCTCCTGGACGGTCTTTACATCCCACACGCCCTGGAACTTCAGGTTGTGAATGGTCATGATCGTCTTGATTCCCCAGAAGAAATCATTCTGCTGGAAAGTATCATGCAGGTATACCGGAACAAGGCCTGTCTGCCAGTCATGGCAGTGGATCACATCCGGATGGAACCCGATGACGGGAAGGACGGAAAGGACTGCCTTGGAAAAATAGGCGAATTTTTCGAGATCCCAGGGAGCACTGTCATAAGGAGTAGGACCGCTGAAATAATATTCATTGTCAATAAAATAGAAATGAATCCCTTCATGTTCTATATGCATGACTCCGACGTAACAGTTTTTGTACCCGATATCCATATAGAAATGGGTGACATATTCCATCTTATCCTTCCATTCCTGCTTCATGCAGGCGTACTTCGGAAGGATCACCCGGACATCGAAATACTGCTTGTCAAAACACTTGGGAAGTGCTCCGGCAACATCTGCCAGCCCTCCCGTTTTAATGAAAGGAACCGCCTCAGAAGTAGCAAATAAAATATTCTTCATCCGTATCTTCCTCCTTGACTTTGAATGCGGGTCAGTAAAACTATTTGCGTTTTATCCGCACCGTGTCTGTTTCCTTCCTCAGTGCTCTGCCCTTTATCTGATTATACATGAAAAAGCGGATTATGGAAAGACTCATTTTCAACTTCGTCCATTTTTTTGTGTCTGTTTTTTATAATCCATGCGGATCTTGTCACTGACCATGGCAATGAATTCGGAATTTGTGGGTTTCCGGACACATTCCCCGTCCGCGTAGCCGAAAAATCTGTAAAGGCTGTCCATTTTCTTTCTCGAGAAGGACACTTCAATGGCATGCCGGATGGCGCGTTCTACCCTGCTTGACGTCGTCTGGTATTTCATGGCGATGGCCGGGTACAGTCTTTTGGTGATGGAGGTACGCATGCTGTCATCCTTCAGGGAAAGAAGGACAGCGTCCCGGATGAACATATAGCCCTTGACATTTACCGGCATTCCGATCTCCAGGAGATATCTTGTGACGATGATCTCCATTTCCTGGTCGTCCAGGAGGATTTCGCTTCCGGGAAGGGTATAGGAGACCGGCTGAAAAACCCGGGCAATGTTCCGCATCCCCCGTTCCGGTGGAAGTTTTCCCGAAAACCCCGGGAATAAAAGAAGATCCGGCGATTTCTCCCGGACTATGGTAAGCATCTGCTCCTCCGTGGAGGCTTCTCCCGCCAGAATAAGGTTTTCATCTTCGCCGATCAGCCGGCCCAGTTTTTCTTTCGTATTCTCGTTATCGTACACATACGCCGCAACGATTTTTTTCATGAAGATTACTCCTTTCTTTTGGCTTAAACCCCTGCTCACAAATCACTGAGGATCTGTTCAGAAAGCTGTTTTCCCTCTGTACAGTTTCTCAGGATAATCCCGCGGCGCAGATACCGCGGTTTCTTCTGTATGGATCTGGGAGTGTATTATAATTATAGGCGGTATTCTTCGTAAAAACAAGAAAAAGGAGGCTTTCTGCCTCCTTTTTCGTATGAAAGATTTCTGCTTTTTTCT
>JAFOJB010000212.1 GCA_017420455.1 Blautia sp. | reverse complement strand
TTCTGCGGCCTCTTCATCGATGTCGTAAAGACGGATGGTGCCGCTGATCTCGTCGTCAAGTGCCAGGTCTGTCATGAAGGTCCAGGCCCATCCGCGGGAACCGCCGCCGATGTAGGCAATCTGGATCTCTCTCATTTTTCCGTCTTGGTATTTCATTTCAATTAGCCTTTCTGAATACAGGTCTGAAAATAAATCCGGGGCGCGGCGAAAACATCTGCTTATTCGTTTTCCCGCGTCTCTCGGATGATGCTTATCCCTTGATGCCGGAGCTTGCGATTCCTTCTACCAGAGATTTCTGGAAGAACAGGAACAGGATCGTAGCAGGAACAATCGAGAGGGTGGACATGGCAAGAGTCGCGCCGATATCCGACCCGGAGGAGGGATCGTTGAACAGCTTCAGGGCCAGGGAGATGGGCCGCATCGCCGGCTTTGTCACATAGAGCAATGCGGAGAGGTAATCGTCCCATCTCCAGATGAAGGAGAAGATCGCGCTGGTGACCAGCGCAGGTGTGATCAGGGGCAGGATGATCCGGAAGAAGATCCCGTAATAGGAACATCCGTCGATCTTGGCTGCCTCGTCCAGCTCCTTCGGGACGCCGCCGATGAAGTTCATGATCAGGTATACGAAAAAGCCCTGGATCGCGAAGAAATACGGAACGATCATGGGGTTGTAGGTACCTACCCAGTTCAGGCGGCGGAACCACATGTACTGCGGGATCATCAGGATCTGCGGCGGCAGCATCATGGTGGAGAGCACCAGCACGAAGAGGATCCTCTTCATTCTGAACTGAAGCCTCTGGAGGGAATACGCCACGAACGCAGAGGAGATCAGCGTGCCGAAGGTGGACACGATGGAGATGAAGAAGGAGTTTTTAAAGAAGGTTGCGAAGGAATATCCCATGAAGCCCTTCCAGCCCGTCCGGTAGTTGTCCAGGGTCCATGTAGTGGGGATCAGCTGGGTGGCAGTGGGCAGGATCGAGTTCGTGGGTTTGAAGGAACTGAGGATCATCCAGAGAAGAGGATAGACCATGATAAATGCCCCGATGGTGACGAGGATATGATAGATGATTGCTCCCTTAGTCTTTTTCTTAGCCATTTTCATTCCTCCTCTCAATCTTCATAGACCCATTTGCTGCGGCTCCAGAACAGGAGGGCAGTCACCAGGGAAATGATCACCAGCATGATCCAGGCCAGGGCAGAGGCATATCCCATCTGGCTCTTTCCCATGCTGGGGAAGGCCTTCCGGTAGACATACAGCGTGTAGAACAGGGTGCTGTCCTTGGGCTGGCCGTCAGTGATCAGCTTGCTCTGGGTGAAGGCGAGGAAGGAGTTGATGGTCTGCTGCACCAGATTGAAGAAAATGGTGGGAGTCAGCAGGGGAAGGGTCACCCTCCAGAACTGTTTCCATTTATTGGCCCCGTCCACCATGGCTGCTTCGTAGAGCTCACGGTTGATCTGCTTCAGAGCGGAAAGGAAGATCAGCATGGAGGAGCCGAATTGCCAGACCGTCAGGATGATCAGCACCCAGATCGCCGTACTTTCCCCGAACCAGTTGAAGTTTTTGATGCCCGGGAAGAAAATGCCCAGAATGGCGTTGATGGTACCGGTGGGCTCGAAGAGGCGGCGCCACAGGATGGCGACGGCCACGGATCCGCCGATGATCGAAGGAAGATAGTAGGATGCCCGATAGATCGGCGTTACCAGTGTATTTCTGGAAAGGATCAGAGCCACGATCAGGGCGAAGATCACCTTCAGCGGTGTTCCGATGAGCGCGTAGTAACAGGTCACACGGAGTGCTTTCCAGAAGGCTTTGTCATGGAAGATATTGATATAGTTTTTCAGCCCGATAAAAGTCGCCGGGTTTTGTATGTCATATTTGCAGAAGGAAAAATATAGCGACATGATCATCGGAATGAGCATGAACATCAGAAAACCAAAGATGAAAGGCAGGCTGAATACGTATCCTGCCACATGCTCCTGACCGAACCACTGCCGGAAAGACATCTTTTTCTTGTTCAAAAAAACACCCCCGTCTTGTAATAGAATATCCGCTGTTCAGTGCAAAAAGGGCTGCCGGCACAAAGTACTGTCGACAGCCCCTTTTTTCGGCTATTTTATGAATCAGAAGTTTTCAGCTACGCTGTTTGACCCGTCTACAAATTCTTCGCCAAGCTCGGCGGCGGTGTAGCTGGTGTTGGGATCCAGGGCCTCACTGGAAAGGGCTTCGATCACGTCGGTGTTCACCGTTCCTGCATAGCTGGGAAGCGGCGGGAAGATGGCGGTGGAGTTATCAGCCACGAAATCCAGATAATTCACGATGATCGGATAGGTCTTATCTGTCTGGGAAACCGTATCTGCGATTGCGGCAGCAACATCACTGTTGGCCGGGATACCACGCTCTGCGCGGAGCAGAGTGTTTGCGTCCACATCGTTGATCATGTAGTTCAGGATGGCAACAGCCAGATCCGGGTTCTGGGTATCGGTGGTGATGGAGAAGAACTGGCTGGGTTTCAGATAGTTGGCGGTAGCTGCGTTGTCCTCCGGCCAGCTGGTGATGCCAAGCTCGATGCCGTCTGCTTCTGCGGCATCGCAGAATGCAAGGTACTGGTTGGAGAATGCGAACGCGCACCAGCTTCTGACGCTCGGGTCAGCGCCGTATACCAGCGGATGCTGGCTGATGGTAGCCATATCGACGCTTGCGCATTTCTCTGTACTGAACAGCCAGCCTTCCTGTACGCCGTCCATCAGTCTCTGATAGTAGCCTTCCATTTCCTCTGCGGAAACGGTAACGCCTTCTGCTTCAAAGAGAGCCTCATGGCCAAGTCCGCGGGCATAGAAGGTGATGGGGTTCTCGGAATTGAAGTTGTGGAAGATGGCTCCTACGCCTGCTTCCTCATAGATCTTGCGGGAGATCTCTACGAACTGATCCCAGCTCATGTTGTCCGGAACCTCGATGCCCAGCTCGTCGGTGAGGGTCTTGTTGTAGGAGAACGCGGGAGCGTTCATGCCGGCGCAGACTGCGTATACATGACCGTCAGTCGCGCTGACGCCGGTCTCTACGATGCTCTCGGGAAGTTTGGAAAGATCCAGGGCGCCGCTCTCGATGTAGGGAGTCAGGTCCAGAAGGTCTCCGGCCTCTACCCACTGCTCGAAATACGCGTAATCCTGCTGCATCAGATCCGGCAGGGTATCGCTGGAGGAGAAGCTGGTCATCTGTGCCCAGTAGTCGTTCCAGGTCTGTGCGTTAAGGTTGAAGGTAACATTCGGATAGAGCTCGGTAAAGTGATCGAGGGCTGCTTTGGTGACCTCGTCACGTACCTGATTGCCCCACCAGGCAAAGCCGACAGCGACATCTCCGGCAGAAGCGGGATCAAAGGCAGCTTCTGCGGATACAACAGCCGAGCTGCAGACGAGAAGCGACAATGCCATAGCAGAAGCCAGAACAGTTGCGAGCAATTTTTTCTTTATATGAAATCCTCCTTTGATAAATATGATACAAAATATCAATATAAGTATAGCATTTCATGAACAGAATGTCCATGATGCTTCTCGACCGAAATCATAAAATTTAAAAAAACAGACGAAACATATCCGATTGTCTGAATTACAGCTGTGTGATTTTGGATAAAGATACTACTCCATGGCGCGGAGGGCTTCCACCAGGGCGAAGATGGTCAGGGACTGACCGTAGGCCATCGGGGCGATGGCGATATTCCGGTAAAAATCTTCATCCATGCCCATGGGGGTGCCGGAGGAAACGTTCAGGACAGTTCCGTCCTCTGCGATATTGGAGAGGATTCCGCCGACAGCGCGCTCTGCCGTCTCCAGGTAAGAAGGATCCAGGACGCCGGTCCGGATTCCCTGGAGAATACCAGCGGTGATCGCCGCAGAGCCGGAGGTCTCTTCGTAACTGCCCGGATCCAGAAGGACCGTGTGCCACAGGCCGGCAGGTGACTGAAGGGACGCAAGGGCTTTGACCTGAGAGCGGAAGGTATCCAGGATATAGGTCCGGATGGCCGGAGAGATATTGCCTCCGAACATCTCCAGATAATCCAGGATGCCCAGAGTGAACCAGCTGTCTCCGCGGCACCAGAAGACGCCGCCGAAGTGGTTCCTTTCTTTGAAGGTCCAGCCGTGATAGAAGAGACCCGTGTGGACGTCACAGAGATATCTGATGTGCATCAGCACCTGATGGATGCCCTCCTCGATCCAGTCCTGACGGGCATATTTCTGGCCCATGCGGTTGAGAAACAGAACAGCCATGAACAGGGTATCCACCCACATCTGCTGTTCGTTCAGGATCAGGGATTTTCCGTCGCCGCTTCCGCTGGTGACATGCTGGAAGCCTCCCTCCTCGGTTTTGGGAAGCTCATGCAGCAGCCAGTCGGCCCATTCCTTTGCCAGGCTTTCATAGGCAGGATTTTCGTCGATAAAATCCACCAGCGTGAGCATCGGGGCGGTGGTGTTGATATTTTTCAGAGGAAGACCCTCTGCGAATCTTTCCTTGTACCAGTTTTCCAGGAAGGCCCTGTTTGCCGGGTCCGGCATGACCTCCTGAAGCTTATGGATGCCGTAAAGCCCGACTCCCTGGGGCCAGTCCCAGATATGGATGCCGCTGTCCCGGCGGAACAGTTCTGACGCCAGCGCGGATTCCGGGTTTGTGCTTTCGTTCATCTTCAGGTTCATCAGCTTGCCTGTGATCAGGGAAAGCTTTTCCCGGATCTCGGCTTCTCTGTTTTTTAAACTCATGGTTGTCCTCCTTTTCTGTGCCCGCATACGAAACGGATTTCCGGTGGAAACGTTGATAAATGATGGTTATCTGCCGGCTTTGGCTTCGAGCCTTACATTTTCAGCAGGTCCATATCCTCGAAGGAGACCTGGATTTCGAAATCCTCTGCAGGCCAGCTGCAGTGGATCTCCACGCTCCGGCCTGTCTGGGAGTAGTACCAGCCGGCGCCGGCTTTTTCGAATTTCACCCGGTCCAGGAAATGGGGAAGGACCTCACCCTGAACCTTGACCCAGTAGGGGCACATGTCCCTTCTGATCAGGGTGACATAGAGCTCCCTGATGGCGGTTTCGAAGCTTCCTTCAGAGGAGAAGGAAATCCTTGTTACTTCGCCGCCCGCAAGCCGGATGAGGGTCTTGCGGTAAACGCCGCTCTCATAGTCGTTGGTCGTGCCGTCGTCATCGTAGAGGAGGTATTCACTTTCTCCGCCTTCCTTACAGGGAGACGCAAGAAGAAGATCCAGGGCTTCAACCCGGTCTTTTTCCATGTTGTAAAGCTGGTTCCGGGACATGGGCAGGATGCCGCCGCTGCGGATAAAGCGGGGAATGGAATCCAGGGTGACAGGGACACGGATGGTCTGTCCGCCCTCATAACAGGCAAAATGTTCTTCCAGAGAATACCAGCAGGCTCCCTCCGGCAGATAGACCTCTCTTTCTGCAGCGCCTTCCTCCAGGACGTTGGCCACCAGGAGATCCCGGCCGAAGAGGAAGGTATCGTCGATATTGTAGACCTTCTGATCCTTCTGGAACTCGAAGACCAGGGGGCGCATGATGGGAGCGCCGGTTTCGTGGGCTTCCCATTCCAGGGAATACAGATGGGGGAGCATCCGGTAGCGGAGCAGGATGGCGTCACGGATCCGATCGCAGGAGCCGCTGTACATCCAGGGCTCGGTCACGGTGTTGTCGTTGGAGGAGGAGTGGATGGAGAACCGGGGCTGGAAGATACCGTTCTGGACCCAGCGGACCAGAAGCTCTTCTCCCGGAGCCGGGCCCGCGAAACCGCCGATATCCGCTCCGGTGTTCGGCTGGCCGGAGAGGGAGACTCCCAGGATGGTGGGCAGGTTGTGGCGCAGGGTCTGCCAGGATGTGAAGTTGTCTCCGACCCAGTTCTGGGCGTATTTCTGGATTCCGGAGCTTCCGCTGCGGCAGACGACATAGGCCCGTTTTCCGTTATATTCCCGGACGGCTTCGACGGCCAGCCGGCTCATCAGGGTACACATGATGGGCTTCAGTTCTCCGATGGTGCCGCCCTGCCCGTCGTAGTCGCAGCGGGCTTCGTGGTCCAGCAGGCTGTCATATTCGCAGTTGTCGTCCCAGATGGATTCGGTACCGACGGCGATGACCTGTCTGGTCAGGTATTCCTTCCAGGCCTTGCGGGCAGAGGGGTTTGTGAAATCCCAGAATGCGCCGGGGCCTCCCCACCAGGGACCGACAGCCGGTTTCTCCGGATCGGCGCTGTCCTTTACAAAGACATCCTTATCCAGGAATTCCCCGAACAGCGGGTGACCCAGCAGGATGCCGGGCTTTATATTGGGAACATTCTGG
The DNA here is from genome assembly GCA_017420455.1 of Blautia sp. GTDB lineage: Bacteria > Bacillota > Clostridia > Lachnospirales > Lachnospiraceae > Blautia_A. The sequence continues at coordinate 10,035 of JAFOJB010000212.1, read as the reverse complement.
GCGCCTCTCTCGTTCATGGCGGCGAAGTATTCCTCCGGATCCGGAAAACGCTCATGGTTCCAGGTGAAGACGCAGCGGCCGCATTCCTGGGACGTATAACCCGAGGAAAGGTGGAAGCCGTCGATGGGGAATCCCTTTTCTCTGGCGGTGTCCACGAAGGTTATAAGAGCCTTGTCGCTGTCCTTTTCCAGCTCGGAATAGTACATGGAGGAGCCCTGGTATCCCAGTCCTCTCCTGGGAAGAAGCACGGGACGGCCTGTGATGAGGGTGTAGTCGTCAAGGATGGTCCGGATCTCGGGACCGGCCATCAGAAAGAGGTCGATCTCGCCGCCGTCGGCCTGCCAGTAGGTATAGTGCGGCCAGTAGTTGCTCAGCTCCTTCCCCATGTTGAAGACGGATTCATAGAAGTTGTTGTAATAGACGCCCAGTGCTCTGGCGTCTTTTCTGCGAAGGCGGATGTAGAAGGGAATATGCTTATACATCGTGTCGCATTTGACCGGGTCGTAGGCCCAGGAATCTGTGGCGCGTTCCCGGATGAATTCCCTGTTTTTGTCCAGAGGACCGCCCTTTTCGCCGAAGCCGTAAAAGCAGTCGTCGTCCTCCATGCGGCTGTAGTGGGTGATCCTGTTGTTGGAATCCCGGACAAAGGGATTCCCCGCGATGGAGCGGTAAAGCTCGCAGCCTTCTGCATCACAGAGGAGAATCTCCAGAGGATCCTTGTACAGGGTAAGCTTCAGGGCGTCGGTGCAGAGGAGCACGCAGTCTTCCCTGTCCTCGATCTTTACGGAGAGAGGGGCGAGGCGGATACGTTCTCCTTCGAACAGACCATCCAGCCTGTCCTCCCAGGCCGTGGTCTGGAGGATGTAGGAAGCATCGGCCGGGAGATCCGCCGCGGCGTCCGTGAAAGAACCGGCGGCGTCTGCCGGGGTGTGAGCGGAAGAGTCGTAAAAATGGACGCGGAGCCGCAGGATGCGGTCGGTCATAAAGTATACGCGCATAACGGCATGGTCCAGAAGGACAAGGGCGCCGCCCTCTGCCGGGGCTGCCGAGATCAGTTTTCTGCAGATTTCCATGGGTAACCTCCTTGAGAAATCGGGTTTGAAGCTGTAAAGAAGCGGCCTGCCTGCTGCTGCGTACGTCCCGGGGCATTGCCGGCAGGGCAGGGACGCTCCGGACAGGGTCAGCCGGGGAACCTCCGGCCCGGGGCTGATGCGGAACACGCAGCCTGAAGTCAGCCGGGGAACCTCCGCCCCGGGTCAGATGCGGAACACGCAGCCCGGAGTCAACCGGAGAAAATCCGGTCCGGGGGCAGATACAGAACACGCATTCTGAAGTCAGCCGGGGAACATCCAGTCCAGGATCCTCCGGATATCCAGGTCCCAGAAATCCCAGTTGTGCATGTGGCCGGGAACTTCGTGATATTCGGTCTGAATTCCCATCTGCTGCAGAGAGCGGTGTACGTCCTGGTTGATGGTATAGAGAAAATCCTGGTCTCCGCAGGACTGGTAGAGCTCCGGAAGGAGGCCCTTTTCCCTGTCCCTCTGAAGCAGCGTGAAGAGATCTCTGTCGCTGCCCGCCAGCTGGTCTGCGGCGTCTCCGAAGGAATCCTTCCAATGGAAGGGGCTTTCGATGGCGCCGGCCTGGTCCGCTTCATAGACCTTCTGGATATCCAGGGCGCCGGACATGGAGGCGGCTTTGGAGTACAGGTCCGGCCGGCTCAGGGCCAGGTACCAGGCACCGTAGCCTCCCATGGAGAAGCCTGCGATGCAGGTGTCCTCGCGGCGCCTGGATGCAGGGAAGATCCTGGTGATATAGGCCGGGAGTTCTTCGGTCATATAGGTGAAATAGCGGCTGCCGTGTTCCATATCCTGGTAGAAGCTGTTTTCTACGCCGGCCATGACCGCGATGCAGTTATGTGCCTGGGCATAGCGTTCTATGCTGGAGAAGCGTATCCAGGAGCTGTTGTCTCCGTAGGCGCCGTGGAGGAGATAGACCACAGGAAGCCCGTTTTCGTAGTCGTAGCGCTGTTCTTTTCCGCTTGCGGTGATCTGTTCATTCCCTTCCGGCGTAGGGACGATCACGTTGATCTCTACGTTCCGGTTCAGTACCAGGCTGAAATAGTGACATGTCATAAACATAAAGATATTCCCTCCGGGTTTTGTGTGCGTTTTGTGCAATGTCTGCTGTCGTCGGGATACGATACATGGAAATTATGTTCAATTCTACGGACGTTTTTATCATAGCATTCGAGTATCAGGCACGCAACCTTTTTTTCCGGGAGACGGTCGTCTCCTCCCCCGTCCGCCGTACAAAACAGGTTCCCCAGATTATTTGAAAAAACCACTTGCAATATTTAAGTAAATTTAGTAAATTGGATTTAAATGGAGGGATGGTATATGGCACTTAAAGCAAAAGATATTGCGCAGATGCTGGGCGTCTCTACGGCGACAGTATCTCTGGTGTTGAATAATAAACCCGGCGTAGGGGAAGCGAAGCGCCAGGAGATCATCGAAAAGATTCAGGAGCTGGGCTGTGAGTATATGCTGAAGGATCTTCCCGGCGGAAACGGCAGCATTGGTTTCGTCGTCTATAAAACCATCGGAAGCATCATAGATGAGTCGCCCTTCTTTACCTATATAATGGAGAGGATCAACAAGAACATCCTGAATTCCGGATATACCCTGAATTTCGTGTATCTCGACAGGGAAATGGCGAAGGAGGAGCTTCAGGCCCAGATCAGGGCCATGAACTGCAAGGGCCTGATCATTTTCGGGGTGGAGATGACCCGGCAGGACCTTCAGGCCTTTGTGGATACGGGGATTCCCTTTGTGGTCCTGGATAATTCCATGCGGGAAAGCGATGTGGATTCTGTCACCATCAACAATGCCCAGGGAACCTCCAAAGCGCTCCACTACCTGTATGAAATGGGCCATCGCCGCTTCGGATATCTGATGAGCAAGGAGAGGATCACCAGCTTCGAGGAACGGTACCAGGCTTATGTAAATACGCTTTCTTCCCTGGGGGTGGAAAGGCTTCCGGAGGATGTATGCATTGTGGAATATAAGGATTCGGTGATCCGGGGACAGGTCAGAGAATTCCTGGCGGCCAGAAAGGAGCCGATGCCGACGGCTTTTTTCGCGGAGAATGATTATATTGCCTGCAGCGCCCTGCAGGGGATGAAGGAGGCCGGATATAAGATCCCGCAGGATTTCTCCATCATCGGGTTTGATGACCGTCCGATCTGCACCATGGTGAATCCGAATATGACGACGATCTGTGTGCCGAAGGATGATTTCGGGATTCAGAGCGTAAACCTTCTGCTTTCCCGGATCAACAGCTCCAGGCAGCATTCCCTGAAGGTGGAGCTTGGAACCTGGCTGCTGGTCCGGGGCAGCGTCCGGAGGCTGGAGCCGGAAGAAGGAGCAGCCGGCAGCGGAACCTGAACGGACAGGGGAAAGAATCTGTCCGCAGGATAAGCATTGCAGCCAGATGCTGTGGTGCGCTATGGGGCAGAAAACCGGTCAGCGGAATGATGTTTTTTGCACCTGAATCATAAATTTCTCTTACAAATATTTAGGATTGAGACAGTTATTTCTGGATCAATCCTTGCGGAATGCTTTCTGCTTTTTGAGTAAAACTGATATGTGTTCACAGAAAAGGCCTGTCCGAATACCGGACAGGTCTTTTCCTGCGCGATAAAGCCGCCAGACGTGCGCCGTGCCTGCACAGGCGCAAACACGAAGACGGCGGATGTCATTAAAGGGCATACACTGGAATGACCGGCGGCCTTCACAGTTGGGTATCTGAATCTGCAAAATGCCTGTAATGCCGCCTTCGGAATATGGAAAAGGCATCGGAAAGGAGAAGGTGTGTTAAAACGGTAACGTTAAATAAATAACACTAAATTCTTTCTGTATATAACTAAATTTTTATAAAAATAATTCATCTTCTTGTTGACAAAATCGAATGGCCATGGTATTTTATATTCAGGGAACGAAAAAACTGAAGTTAATAAAATTTAGTGCATAACATAATTTACAAAAATTTATTTATTCCGGAGGTAGGCTGTATGGAAGGCAAGATGAAGGTTTGCGTATTAACAGGGAAACAGAAACTGGAATGGGTAGAGAGAGATATCCCACAGCCCGGAAAGGGAGAGCTGCAGATCAAACTGGAGTATGTCGGCGTCTGCGGGTCGGACCTTCATTTCTACCAGGAGGGCAGGCTGAATAACTGGGAGCTGGACGGACCTCTGGCTCTGGGACATGAGCCTGGCGGAGTAGTTACGGCCGTCGACGAGGGAGTGGAAGGCTTTGCTGTTGGAGACAAGGTTTCCATGGAGCCTGCAGTTCCCTGCGGAGAATGCGAAGAGTGCAAGAAAGGCCTGTACAACCTCTGCAAGCATATCAAGATGCTGGCCATTCCTCATGAGAGAGACGGCGTGAACGCAGAGTACTGCGTACACAACGCAAAATGGTGCTACAAGCTTCCGGAGAATATGGATACCCTGGAAGGCGCGCTGATCGAGCCCCTCAGCGTAGGTCTCCATGCCACCGAGCTTTCCGACGCCAGAGTCGGAGAATCCGCTGTCGTACTTGGAAGCGGCTGCATCGGCCTCTGCACACTGATGTGTCTGAAGGCAAGAGGCGTCAAGGATGTATATGTAGCGGATGTCATGGACGTCCGACTGGAAAAGGCAAAAGAGCTGGGAGCTACAAGAGTGTTCAACAGCCGCAAAGAAGATATCGTAGAGTTTGTGAAGAGCATCGGCGGCGTAGATCAGGTATATGAGTGCGCAGGAAACCGTGTCACCACCCTCCAGACGGCAAGATGCATCAAGAAGGGCGGAAAGATCACCCTGGTAGGCGTTTCTCCGGAACCGGTCCTGGAGCTGGATACCGCGACCATGAATGATCAGGAGGCTACACTGTACTGCGTATATCGTTACCGCAATACATGGGCAAAAGCGATCGCCGCTGTATCAGACGGAAAGATCCCGCTGAAGAAGATCGTTTCCCATGTCTTCGATTTCAAGGATTGCATTGAAGCGATCGACTACAGTCTGAATCACAAGGACATCGTCATCAAGTCCGTGATCAAAATGTGACAGACAGTTCAGGACGAAACCATCCGGGAAGGAGGTCTGGTCCGGACAAAAAGAACAGATGCCCGGGTCCGGCGCAGATTTTCCTTTCTGGCTGAGATATGCTGCATAATGACAGGCATTACATTATTTCATGAATTAGAGGAGGTCATAAGATGAATAAAAAGCTGCTTGGTTTAGTGATGGCGGGAGTAATGACACTTGGAATGGCCGGTTCCACAGTTATGGCAGCGGAGATTTCCGCGCCTTCAGACATCGATGTTTACTGGATCGGTAAAACCCTGAACAATCCGTGGTGGATCTCCGTTGCAGATTTCGCACAGAAGGAAGCAGATGCGCTTGGCGTAAACCTGACGATCGCCATTCCGCAGGAAGAGGTAGATCTGGAGAAGCAGGTTTCCATGATCGAGGCTGCTATCATGAGCGAGGCTGACGCTATCGTTATCTCCGCCTGCAGCTCCGATGGAGTTATCCCGGCTATCACACAGGCAAAAGAAGCAGGAATCAAGGTTGTCAACTTTGATACCCGTATCAGCGACAAGGGTGTGATCGACGCATTCGTAGGCGGCGACGACGTAGCCGGCGCTTATAAGGCAGGAAAATACATCTGCGAGAAGCTTGGCGGCGAAGGCCAGGTTGCAGTGATCACCGGACTTCTGGAGCAGAGCACAGGCGTTGACAGACGCGCAGGCTTCCTGCAGGCATGTGAAGAGTATCCCGGAATCGAAGTTGTTGCAGAGCAGGGCGCAGAGTGGTCCAGCGACAAGGCAGCAGACGTTATGACCAATATCCTTACCGCAAACCCGGATGTCAAGGGCGTATTCGCCTGCAACGACCAGATGGCAGTTGGTATGGTCAACGCAGCCATCGCAGCAGGAAAGACCCCGGACGATCTGGTGCTGGTAGGCTATGATGGAATCCTCGATTCCGTCAACATGATCCTGGACGGCACGCTGGATGCGCTGGTTTCCCTTCCGAACCTTGACGAAGGCGCCATGGGCGTGAAGCTGGCTGCAGCTCTTTGCCTGAACGACGACTATACCTTCGACAGAGAGATCCTCTATGACTGCACCCTTGTTACCGGTGAGTTCCTGGAAGGCATGACAGACCAGACCATCTATGAGTACGTATCCGAGAGATTCCCGCTCCGCGGCGTAACCGAGAAGGGTTATTGATCTGATCCGTAAGGATCCGGCAGAATAAAAAGACCGGGCCGGTCCCCGGACCGGCAGAATATTCATAAATGAAAAAGATTAGCCTTATGCACTGACTCAATGAAAACCGGGCGTATCAATGTGCTCAGTGACATAAGGCTATCTTTATGAGAGCAAAAGCAGAATGGAATAGGGGTTAGTATGGAAAACTCTATGAATTACATACTGGAATTTAAAAATATCACAAAAGAATTTCCAGGGGTTAAGGCTCTTGATCAGGTATCCATGCGTTTCGCCAAAGGAGAAGTCGTCGCCCTGCTTGGGGAGAACGGCGCGGGAAAATCCACTCTTATGAAGGTTCTCAGCGGCGCTTATACGCGTGATAGCGGCGACGTGATCCTGGATGGAAAGGCTTTACCGAAACAATATTCTACGCTTGATGCCAGGGATTTTGGAATCGCTATCATCTATCAGGAACTCAGCCTGTTGTCAGAGCTGACGGTAATGGAGAATGTATATATCTCCCACGAGCCGAGAAAGATCGGTACACTGATCGATTTCAAGAAGATGTACGACGACACGAAGACACAGCTTGCAAAGCTCGAGGCAGATCAGATCATCAACCCGAAAGGAAAGGTCGGTCCGCTGCCGCTCCCGCAGAAACAGATGGTGGAGATTGCAAAGGCTCTTGCATTGGATTGTAAAGTACTTGTCATGGATGAGCCCACCACTTCACTGACGAACGAGGAGGCAGAGCACCTGTTCGGGATTATCCGGACCCTCCAGAAGGCCGGGATCACGATCATCTATATTTCTCACAGGATGAACGAGATCTTCGAGATCTGCGACCGGGCCATCGTCATGCGGGACGGCAAGGTAGCCGGAGAATGTATCATTGCGGATTCCACCCCGGACGATATCATCCAGCTGATGAGCGGAAGCGTCCTTCAGGAGGACCTTGTCGGCACACGTACCAGAAGAGACAAGGAGAACAGTACTCCGGTCCTGGAGCTGGAGCATGTGACGGACGGAGGCTTTATCGAGGATATGAACCTGACGGTCTACGAGGGAGAGGTCCTTGGCATCGGCGGACTGGTCGGCGCAAAACGGACCGAGCTGATGCGCATGGTCTGCGGCGTGGATCCGCTGGTAGGCGGAAATGTGAAGATCCACGGAAAACCGGTCCATATCACCAATACCTCCCAGGCCATCGAGAACGGGATCGGATATTTAAGTGAAAACCGGAAGGAAGACGGGCTTTCTCTGGGCCTGTCCATCGAAGAAAACACGATCCAGTGCGATATGAGCGCCGCAGCTTCGAAGGGCTTTATCAACTGGCGGAAGGTACACAGGATTTCTGACGGCTATATACAGAAACTGAAGACAAAGGGAACCTCCTCGACAAAGGTAGTAAACCTGAGCGGAGGGAACCAGCAGAAGGTTGCCATAGCCAAGTGGCTGCACGCCGGATGCGATCTTCTCGTATTTGACGAACCCACCCGCGGTATTGATGTCATGGCCAAGGCGGAGATCCACCGTCTGATCCGGAATTTTGCGAGCGAGAAGGGGAAAGCCGCAGTCGTGATCTCGTCTGAGGCAAATGAACTCGTCGCGGTAAGCGACCGTGTGATCATCATGAACAAGGGACATATTACCGGCGAGCTGGAGGCAGAAGAATTAGATCAGAACCACGTAATGCAGTACATTACGAATACGAAGGGAAGGTAATATCCGTGGAAGCGAAAAGCAGATTTTCCTTAAAGAAATTGATGGCCGGCAATCTGGGTACACTGATGGGGCTTATCATCCTGGTCATCGTATACAGATCCATGAGCAAGATTTTCCTGACGCCGACCAATATCCGGAACATCCTGATCCAGAGCGGTACAAACGCGGTCATTGCAGTCGGCATGACGATCGTCGTCATTTCCGGAAATATCGATATCTCCGTAGGCTCTACCCTGGCCCTTTCCTCCTGCATCGGCGCCAGGATCATGGTAAGCACGGGAAATGTGCCTCTTGGTATCCTGGCAGCTCTGGCCGCGGGGCTCATCCTCGGATGTTTTAACGGTTTCCTGGTCGCCTACCTCGGCTTTGCCCCGTTCATCGTAACGCTGTCGGACATGTGGCTGTTCCGCGGTATGGCTTATCTGTACACCGGAGGCCAGGCTGTCACAGGCCTTCCGAGTAATCTTTCCGCGCTTGTGCTGGGAAGCCTCCTCGGGATCCCGAATATTGTATGGCTGATCATCGTTGTGTATGTGTTAAGCTACATCGTTCTTCAGTTCACCACCATCGGCCGGAAAGTCTTCGCCGTCGGCGACAACAAGGAGTCGGCCCGCCTTTCCGGTATCCCGGTGAAGAAGGTAACTCTGATGGCTTTTGTGGTCTCCGGTTTCTGTGCTTCCTTAAGCGGTATCGTTTACATGGGAAGACTGAATTCCGGCCAGCCCATCGCCGGCCAGTCCTATGAAATGTACGCCATCGCGGCGGCCGTCATCGGCGGTGCCTCCCTGACCCAGGGCGGTATCGGAAACATGCTGGGAACCCTCATCGGCGCCATCTTCATCTCCGTGCTGCAGAACGGACTTACCATCCTGAATGTCAATACCTACTGGCAGCAGGTGTTCATGGGAATCGTTCTTCTGCTTGCCGTAGCGCTGGATAAGGCAAGAAAGTCCCTGCGCTGACATCAGCCGGAAAACAAACAGGGGGCTGTGGAAACAGGAGCTTAACGGCTCCTGTATTCACAGCCCCCTTGTGTTTTGCTTTCGTAACCGCCTGCAGAGGCGCGAAAGAGAACGGTTCCTCTTAACGCTTATCCTTGTCGATAAACTCCAGTGTGATGGTTGACAGAAGAGCAAATGCGGCGATAAAGATCAGAAGATGCAGCCAGTTATTTATGATGTTTTCCTGCGTGTACGCATAATCCGGCTCATACAGGGCTTCGGCGGCCTTGCTCTCGACCAGCGCCTTTGTCTCTTCCCGCCCGACAAGATCCAGGATATCGCCCAGCGTCGTTCTGATGGTGAGCCCCTCGTCGCGGAAGCTCTGCACCGTTTCGTTCGTCGCCAGGAAATCCACAACATCGCCCAGAGTCGTGATGAAACCGACGTTGGTGGAGAGGACATCTTCCAGCGGCTCCAGATCCATGAGCAGGGAGATGACCTGGCCTACGTTAAGTCCCTCGATGATGTTCGTTTCCCGGATCGCTTTATAATTGTCTTCCGTGAGAATAGCCTCGCCGACCTCCCGGACCGTCATGACATTTCCGATCTGGACCTGCCGAAGCTCGCTGATCGTCTGGTTTTCGGAATCCCCCAGTGCGTCCAGCACCTGGCCGACGGTGATACGGCCGCCGAATTCCACATCATCTACCAGATTCAGCATATCCGTGACCGTGTCGTAGGGCAGGGAATTTACCTGCGTCTGGGACGCCATGGCCTTCAGTCCCGGACTGGAGATCGTCAGCTTCACGATGGGATCCACGATCTGCGGCAGAGCGAAAAGACCGCCGGAGAAGATCAGCTGGAAGATCAGCACAAAGGGCATGATGGTCATGGCTGTCGTGGTTGAATGTACAAGCGTCGAGATCCACAGAGAAAGCAGATCGGAGGCGTAGGTGATCAGCAGCATCGTAATGCCGGCATCCACCACAAGCCAGGGGGTAAACAGGCCTGAGCCCTGAAACTTCATGCCCATCATATTCATGACAAACAGCGTGATCGCTGTCTGCAGTACGCACATCAGAAGCTGGTACATCATATGGGCCAGGAT
>JAFOJB010000211.1 GCA_017420455.1 Blautia sp. | reverse complement strand
GGACCACATCCTCGCGCTGCGCGGCGATATCCCCAGAGGAGAGACCACGACCTGCGGCGACTTCCAGTATGCTACAGATCTGGTGAAATTCATCAAAGATACCTATGGCGACAAGTTCGAGATCGCTGTTGCCGGTTCTCCGGAAGGCCATATCACCTGCCGTTCCCTGGAAGCGGATGTGGCTGTCCTGAAACAGAAGCAGGATAATGGAGCAGATTATATCATGACACAGCTCTGCTGGGATATGGAGCAGTTCAAACGCTGGGTAGATATGATCCGCAAGGCCGGTGTCACCATGCCCATCGATGTAGGCATCATGCCTATTCTTGATATGAAAGCTACCATCAACATGGCCCTTTCCAGAAACGGCTGCGTGATGGACAGAAATCTTTCCAGACTGATCTCCAAATACTGGATCTTCCCGGATCCCTTCGATTCCAATCCGCCATTTGAGGATGCGGAGAGGGAGCAGAAGAAGGAAGGCTTCAAGAGAGAGGGTATCGAGTATACCATCCGCCAGATCGACGAATACCGCGCTCTCGGCGTGAACGGCATCCATCTGTATGCCCTGAACAATTGGAAGGATGTATCCGAGATCATCGACCGCAGCGGTCTTTGCACGCTCATCTGAAATGGCATGAGATCTGAAAGATCATCGGATTCTGATATATATTCGGAGGCTTTGGCACTATGGCACATGTAATCGCGGTCGCCGGTAAAGGCGGCGTCGGAAAAACTACCATCTGTGGGCTGCTGATCCAGTATCTGTGCGAACAGGGAAAGGGTCCGGTCCTGGCAGTGGACGCAGACGCAAATTCCAACCTGAATGAAGTCCTGGGAGTTCAGGTAGAAACCACCCTGGGAGACGTTCGGGAGGAGATCGCCAGAGCCGAAATGGCCAAAGAAAATCCTATTCCTCCGGGGGTATCGAAGGCGGATTACGCCGAGATGCGTTTTGAGGACGCCCTGGTGGAAGCGGATGATTTTGATCTTCTGGTCATGGGAAGGACCCAGGGGAAGGGCTGTTACTGCTATGTGAACGGTCTTCTTCAGGCACAGCTTTCCAGGTACCAGAATAATTACCCATATTTTGTGGTAGATAATGAAGCCGGCATGGAGCATATCAGCCGCGGCGTGCTGCCCACCATGCAGACCGCCATACTTGTCAGCGACTGTTCCCGCCGGGGAATTCAGGCCGTAGGGAGGATCGCGAGGCTGATCGAGGAGTGCGGACTGCATCCGCAGACGGTCGGACTGATCGTGAACCGCGCGCCGCAGGGACAGCTGAATGAAGGGATCAAAGAGGAGATCGCCCTGCAGGGGCTGCATCTTCTCGGTGTAGTCCCTCAGGATGAGACGATCTACGAATACGACTGCGACGGGAAGCCTACCTCACAGGTACCCGAGGACAATCCGGTCCGGAAGGCTGTCCGTCAGATCGTGGATTCCCTGCAGCTCTGAAAGCTCCGGGGACTGTCCTTCGGGACGGAGGCTCTTTCAGTCTTTCATGAGAGCCTGCCGGTTCTCCTGAACCGGGAAACCTTTCGAAGAAGGCAAAGGATTATCTGCTGCATTTTTAATACAGAAACTCCCGGGGGTTCCCGGTTATAAGAAACCATCCGAAAGGCAGGGGAACAGTACGCCGGCTTTATCCGAAACAACCGGACAAAACCGCGGCAGGAGGATCCGTGCCTTTCCGGCAGGTTCTTAAGGTGTTTCAAAGAGGTGTACCATAAACATTTAAGGAGGTTCATAATGAGTGAATTCAAATTGACCACAGTGGAGGAGTTCGAGGCCGCCACTAACAGACTGCTCGAGACAGGCGCAAAGGTCGGCGCAGACTCCTGGCAGATGCGTGTGAAAAATCAGACTCCCCACTGTAAGTTCGGTGAGCAGGGTATTTGCTGCCGGATCTGCGCAATGGGTCCCTGCCGTATCACAGCGAAAGCCCCGAGAGGAATCTGCGGATGTGACGCACATGGCATTGTTGGACGTAATTATCTGAAGTTCACAGCTGGCGGAGCTGCGACACACTCCGATCATGGCCGTGAAATTTGCAACACTCTTTATCATTCCAAACCGGACGGCGCTTACAGGGTAAAGGATCCCGACAAGCTGATCCGCATCGCGAAGGAATGGGGCGTAGAGACCGAAGGAAAGGATATCTACGATCTCGCCCATGAAGTGGCATACATGGGACTCGAGGAATACGGCAAGGTATTCGGATATCAGAGATTCCTCGACAGAATGCCCGCAGGCCAGAAGGAAAAGCTCATCGAGCTGGAACTGGCTCCCCGCGCGATCGACCGTGAGGTTTCCTCCTCTCTGCATACAGCCCACATGGGATGTTCCTCTCTTCCGGAGCAGCTGGTAAGACAGTCCCTGCGCTGCGGTATGGCCGATGGATGGGGCGGGTCCATGGCCGGTACCGAATTTTCCGACGTACTGTTCGGAACCCCGAAGCCCATCGAGACCGAGGCCAACCTTGGCGTCATGAAGGAAGAGGACGTCAACATCGTCGTTCATGGACATGATCCGAGCCTTTCCGAGAAGATCTGCGACTGGGCAGAGGATCCGGAAATGATCGCCCTGGCTAAATCTGTCGGCGCGAAGGGGATCACCATCTCCGGCGTCTGCTGTACCTCCAACGAGGTGGCAATGCGCCGCGGCATCCCGATGGCGGGCAACTTCCTGCAGCAGGAGAACGTAGTGCTCACCGGAGCCTGCGAAGCCATCGTCGTAGACGTACAGTGCATCTTCCCGGCCCTTGGACCGCTTTCCAAGTGCTTCCATACCAAATTCGTCACCACTTCCCCGATCGCCAGAATGCCTGATTCCGAGTTCATCCGCTTCGATGCGGAGACCGCGGACGAGAAGGCAAAAGCCATCGTGAAGCTGGCTGTTGAGAACTTTAAGAACAGAAAGCCGGAGCTGGTACATATTCCGCAGCTGAAGCAGAAAGCAACCGTCGGATATTCCCTGGAAGCAATAGTCAAGGTTCTGGACAACGTAACCAATTCCCAGGTAGATGTTACCGGTACCACCAAGCCTCTCCTTGAGTGCGTCACCTCCGGCGTTATCCGCGGCGCGGTAGCCATGGTCGGATGCAATAACCCGAAGGTTCGTCCGGATACCGCCCACATCGATCTGATGAAGAAGCTGATCGCCAACGATATCATCATCGTCGCCTCAGGATGTGCCGCTCAGGCAGCTGCCAAGGCCGGACTGATGGATAAGAGGGCGAAGGATCTGTGCGGCGCCGGTCTGAAGCGTGTCTGCGAGCTGGCTGATATCCCGCCGGTACTCCACATGGGCTCCTGCGTTGATATTTCCCGTATGATGGTCCTGGTTGCAGAGCTGGCAAAGGATTCCGGTCTGCAGATCAACCAGCTTCCGGTTGTAGGCTGCGCTCCCGAGTGGATGTCCGAGAAGGCCGTTTCCATCGGAAACTATGTCGTAGCGACCGGTCTGGATACCTTCCTTGGCGTAGATCCCTATGTGGCAGGTTCTACAGAAATGCAGTACTGGCTGACCGAGGGAGTCCGTCAGTGGACAGGCTCCGCATATACCGTAGAAACGGATATCGATAAGCTGGTAGATAAGATGATCGAGCGCATCGAACAGAAGAGAGAGGCAATCGGAATCTGATGAAAATAGCCGTAACAGGCAAGGGCGGGGTGGGTAAAACCACCTTCGCCGCTACGCTTGCCAGATTATACGCAGAGGAAGGACATCATGTTCTGGCGGCGGATGTAGATCCGGACGCCAATCTTGGACTTGCTCTTGGTTTCTCCGAGGAGGAGCTGGGGAAGATCGTTCCCATCAGCAAGATGCGCAGGCTCATCGAGGAGAGAACCGGGGCAGGCCCTGACAATGCCTTCTACAAGCTGAACCCTAAGGTGGATGATATTCCGGATGCGTATGGCCAGGTGAAAAACGGTGTCAAGCTCCTTCTGCTTGGCACAGTGGAGACCGGCGGAGCAGGCTGCGTATGCCCGGAGCATGTGATGCTCCGCAGGATCATCAGCAACCTGGTGCTCCATCGGGGGGATGTGGTGATCCTTGACATGGAAGCCGGGCTGGAGCATCTCGGCCGCGGCACCACGGAAGGAATGGATCAGTTCATCGTCGTGATCGAACCGGGAGCCAGAAGCGTACAGACCTACCGGAATGTGAAGCGTCTGGCGTCTGACCTGGGAGTAAAACAGGTCCATGTGGTGGCAAATAAAGTAAGGGATGAAAAGGACGAGGAATTCGTCCGTTCCCATATCCCGGAAGAGGACCTGCTGGGAATTGTCCACTACAATACCGAGATCATGGACGCGGACCGTCAGGGAACCTCTCCCTACGACTACAGCCCTGCAGCGGTGGAGGAGATCCGGAAGATCAAGGAGACCATCGACAGGATTGGCAATTGATTTTTGCAGTTACGTAATATGAACAGGAGGTAATCGCATTGACACTTTTTGAGAGAGTATTTAATGGTAACGATGCCGTATATGGCCTGACCGAGCAGGCAATCGACGGCGCAATCGCACAGTACGGCGAAGAGAAGGCAGTCAGCTTCCCGGATACCGCATACTGCCTTCCCTGCTACTACGCAGTGACCGGCGTAAAGGTAACTACCCTGAAGGAGCTGAAGGAAGCTCTCGGCGTCGTAAAGACACTGATGACCAGAGAAAAGAGACTGAACGATGCGTTCATGTCCGGTGTCGCCACTGCTCTCTGCGCGGAATTTATTGAGGCTCTGAAATATATCGACGGCCAGGTTCCCTACGAGCAGCCTCTGTACGGACATCTTCCGGATGCCGTTATCCGTAACCTGGGCGTTCCGCTCGTAACCGGAGATATCCCCGGCGTAGCGGTAATCCTCGGCGCAGCTCCCACCACAGAGGAAGCTGTAAACCTTGTAAAATCCTATCAGGCACAGGGTATCCTGGTAACGCTGGTAGGCGGTGTCTGCGATCAGGTAGCAGAGGCCGGAATGAATACCGGCGACGCTGTCCGTGTCATTCCGCTCGGAAAAGATGTGACATCCGTAATCCATGTCGTATCTGTCGCAATCCGTGCAGCCCTGATCTTCGGTAATGTAAAGCCGGGCGATGCCGCAGCACTGATGGAGTACACCTTCAAGCGTGTACCGGCCTTCGTAAACGCTTTCGCTCCGCTGGACGATGTGATCGTTGCCTGCGGCGCCGGCGCGATCGCTCTTGGCTTCCCGGTCATCACCAACGAGACCGAGAACATCTTCCGCGTACCGAAGAGCCTGATCGTTCAGGAGGATGTAAGCAAGTTCAATGCCACTTCTCTTGAGGCAAGAGATATCAAGATCAAGATCACCAACGTGGATATTCCCGTTGCTTTCGCTTCCGCTTTCGAAGGCGAGATCATCCGCCGGAAAGAGATGCAGGTCGAGTTCGACGGTTCCCGTGTGGACTGCGCTGAGCTTGTGCAGACCGTCGAGGCTTCCGAGATCGAAGACCACAAGATCACCGTGATCGGACCGGAAGCAGACGAGATGGAGCTGGGAAGCAAGAACAGCATCGCGTATGTAGTGAAGGTTGCCGGAAAGAACATGCAGCCGGATTTCGAGCCCGTCATTGAGCGTAAATTCCACAACTACATCAACTGCATCGAGGGTGTATATCATACAGGACAGCGTGATATGCAGCGTATCCGTATCAGCATCAACGCCTTCAACGCAGGCTTCCGCATCAGACACATCGGCGAGGTTCTTTATACCCAGGTGAAGAACGAATTCGACGCGGTAGTGGACAAGTGCGAGGTTGTGATCTATACCGATCCCGCAGAGTGCACCAGGATCCGCCACGAAGTCGCTGTCCCGATCTTCAACAAACGTGACGACCGTCTTGCCAACCTGACCGATGAGTCCGTAGACGTTTACTACAGCTGCATCCTCTGCCAGGCCTTCTCACCGTCCCACGTATGTGTGGTAACGCCTGAGAGACTTGGACTCTGCGGCGCTGTTTCCTGGCTGGATGCAAAGGCTACCAACGAGCTGGATCCCGCCGGCCCCTGCCAGGTGATCACCAAGGAGCGTCCCATCGATGAGAATCTTGGATCCTATGAGGACGTAGATGAAGCAGTTCAGAAATTCTCCCAGGGTGCTCTGGAGCACGTTACACTGTACTCCATCATGCAGGATCCTATGACCAGCTGCGGATGCTTCGAGTGTATCTGCGGTATCGAGCCCTTCAGCAACGGCGTTGTCATCGCAAACCGTGAATATGCAGGCATGACTCCTCTTGGAATGACCTTCCCGGAAATGGCTTCCATGACCGGCGGCGGTGTCCAGACTCCCGGTTTCATGGGACACGGCAAGCACTTCATCGCTTCCAAGAAGTTCATGAAGGCTGAGGGCGGCATCGAGCGTATCGTCTGGATGCCCAAAGAGCTGAAGGAGTTCATCGCCGAGAAGCTGAACAAATCTGCCCAGGAACTTTACGGAATCGAAAACTTCACCGATATGATCGGCGACGAGACCATCGCTACCGATCCGGAAGAGCTCGTTGCCTTCCTGACCGAGAAAGGCCATCCGGCACTTGGTCTGGAACCGATGATGTAATTACCAGATTTTTTTAAGTATATTGCCACTTGCGCCGCTGCGGCGGGTTGTAGTATACTTGTTCGCGGAGAACGCAGGCATACCTGGACGGTATGCCTGCGGAGTATATTTTTTTGAAGGAGGCTAATCAGCAATGCCGTTTAATCAGAAACCCCAGAAATTCAATGCCAAAACGAACACAGTAACCATCGGAAGCGGCGACAAGACAGTGACGATCGGTGGAAACAGCACTTTCCCATTCTATACATTTGATGCACCTACCGCAAATGCGCCGAAGGTTGGCATCGAGATCTCCGACGGCGGCCTGGAAGGCTTCGCAGACGGTATCAAGGCCTTCTACGAAGGAGCCGCATCCATGGGTGAGATCGCAAAGAAAGCAGCATCCTTTGCAGGTGTTGATTTCCTTGCCCTGAACCTGGAAGGCGGAGATCCCAATGGCGCCAACAAGAGTGTAGACGAGCTCATTGCCATCGTGAAGGAAGTTGCTGACGCTGTTGACTGTCCGCTGGTGGTAGAGGGGTGCAAGAATGTGGAGAAGGATGCGGAACTTCTTCCGAAGGTTGCAGAAGTGCTTCAGGGCAGGAATGTCCTTGTCATGTCTGAAAAAGAAGAGAATTACAAGGCAATCGGCGCGGCAGCCGGTCTTGCCTATGATCAGATCGTCGGCGCTGAGTCCGCAGTTGATATCAACCTGGCAAAGCAGCTGAACGTTGTCACCACACAGCTCGGTGTGAATGCCCAGAAGATCGTTATGAACGTCGGAAGCGCAGCAGCCGGATATGGATATGAGTACGTGGTATCCACCATGGACCGTATCAAAGGCGCCGCACTCGGACAGAACGATAACATGCTTCAGATGCCTATCATTACACCGGTTTCCGCTGAAACCTGGGGCGTAAAGGAATCTACCGCTTCCGAAGCTGATATGCCGGAGTGGGGGAACGTTGAGGAAAGAGGAATCGATATGGAAGTTGTCACTGCCGCGGCAGACCTGGCTGCAGGAAGCGACGCTGTGATCCTCAGACATCCAAAGTCTGTAGAAACGATTTCCGCGCTCATCAAGGCACTTGTGTAATCAGATAGGAGGAAGAAAACAATGGCATTGAATGGTATTCAGATTTTTAAATTGACACCGAAGAAAAACTGCAAGGAGTGCGGATGCCCTACCTGTATGGCTTTCTCCATGAAGGTCGCCCAGGGCGCCATGAAGATCGAGCAGTGTCCGCATATGTCCGATGAAGCGATCGCTTCCCTTTCCGAGGCGACTGCTCCGCCCATGAAATCCATCAAGATCGGAGCCGGTGAGAATGAGTATTCTCTTGGCGGCGAGACCGTTCTTTTCAGACATGAAAAAACCTTTGTGAGCAAGGCAAGATATGCGGTGAATCTGTGCACCTGCATGGATGACGCGGCTGTGGAAGCAAAGCTTGCCGAGATCCCGAAGGTGGATTATGAGCGTATCGGCGAGAGAATGCACGCAGAGGTGATCAACGTAAGATGCGACGAGAGCGCAGACTGCGCGAAATACGTAGAGCTGGTGAAAAAGGCGGCAGGTCTTGGCAGAACGCTGGTTCTGGACGTGAAGAATGTGGAGATCGCGAAAGCGGCTCTTGCAGAGG
>JAFOJB010000210.1 GCA_017420455.1 Blautia sp. | reverse complement strand
AGCCCCTTTTTTGCATGGAAAAGGGAAAAAAGGTATTTCCGGATCAATCTTTAGTTGTCTTCGGCATCAGACTCGCTGATGGAGTAGACGTGGCGCTTCTTGGCCATTTCGTCGCTGGCCAGATACTCATCGTAGGTGGTGATCTTGTCTACCAGCGTTCCGTTGGGAAGGATTTCCATGATCCGGTTGGCCGTGGTCTGTACAAACTGATGATCATGGCAGGTGAAAAGGATCACGCCGGGGAACTTGATGAGACCGTTATTCAGGGCAGTAATGGCTTCCATGTCCAGATGGTTGGTGGGCTCATCCAGGATCAGGATGTTGGCGCCGGAAATCATCATTTTGGAAAGAAGGCAGCGCACCTTTTCCCCGCCGGAAAGAACCTTGACCCGCTTGATGCCGTCCTCTCCGGGGAAAAGCATACGGCCGAGGAAACCGCGGACATAGGTGGCGTCCTTGATCTCCGAATACTGGGTCAGCCAGTCGGTGATGGTAAGATCGTTGTTGAATTCATTTGTGCTGTCCTTGGGGAAGTACGCCCGGCTGGTGGTGATGCCCCACTTGTAATTCCCTTCGTCCGGCTCCAGCTCGCCCATCAGGATCCGGAAAAAGAGCGTGGTCGCCTGCTCGTTGGACCCTACAAAAGCCACCTTGTCGTTCCGCCCAAGGGTAAAGGAAATATTGTCCAGCACCTTCACGCCGTCCACAGACTTGGAGAGGTTCTCTACCATAAGGACTTCATTTCCGATTTCTCTGTTGGGACGGAAATCGATATAGGGATATTTACGGCTGGAGGGTTTCATCTCGTCCAGCTGGATCTTTTCCAGGGCACGCTTACGGGAGGTAGCCTGTTTGGATTTGGAGGCATTGGCGCTGAACCGGGAGATGAACTCCTGCAGCTCCTTGATCTTCTCTTCCTTCTTCTTGTTGGCTTCCTTCATCTGCTTGATGAGCAGCTGGCTGGACTCAAACCAGAAATCATAGTTTCCGGCGTAGAGCTGGATCTTCCCGTAATCGATATCCGCCGTCTGGGTACAGACCTTGTTCAGGAAATATCTGTCATGGGAGACTACGATGACCGTGTTGTTGAAGTTGATGAGAAATTCCTCCAGCCATTCGATGGCAGGCAGGTCCAGATGGTTGGTAGGCTCGTCCAGAAGCAGGATATCCGGATTTCCGAAAAGAGCCTGGGCCAGAAGCACCTTCACCTTCTGGCTGCCGGTAAGCTCCGACATCTGGGTGTAATGCAGCTCCGGCTCGATACCGAGGCCGTTCAGAAGCGTGGCAGCATCCGACTCGGCTTCCCAGCCGTTCATCTCCGCGAATTCGCCCTCCAGCTCGCTGGCGCGGATCCCGTCCTCATCCGAAAAATCCGGCTTGGCGTAGATGGCATCCTTTTCCTTCATGATATCGTACAGACGCTGATTCCCCATGATGACGGTATCCAGCACCGGGAAGGCATCGTATTTGAAATGATCCTGCTGAAGGAAGGAAAGACGCTGGCCGGGAGTAATGGATACATCCCCCTTTGTGGGCTCCAGCTGGCCGGAAAGAATGCGGAGAAAGGTAGATTTTCCCGCACCGTTGGCACCGATCAGGCCATAACAGTTTCCTTCGGTAAATTTGATGTTGACGTCCTCAAAAAGAGCTTTTTTTCCTACACGTAATGTGATATTATTGGCAGCAATCATGTTGAACCTCATTCTCTTATTTTTTATTATTCATTTTATTCATTGTAACGTAAATCGTGAAATTTGCAACCTTATTTTTCAGATAGTACGGAGATCATTATGGAAAAAAGAAGGAATCTTTTCCTCATCGGGTTTATGGGGGCAGGAAAAAGCGCAGCGGCAAAAAAGCTTCATACCATGTATGGATATGAAGTGGTGGAAATGGACAGTGAGATCGAACAGAGCCAGGGGAAAAGCATCTCCGGGATCTTCCGGGACGAGGGAGAAGCATATTTCCGCAGACTGGAGACAGAGCTTCTGAAAAGCTTTTCCGGGAAGGAAGGCTATGTGGTATCCTGCGGCGGCGGAGCTGCCATGCGGGAGGAAAATGTAGCGGAGATGAAGAAAAACGGGAAGGTCGTCTGGCTGACGGCCAGTCCCGGGACGATCTACGAGCGGGTGAAAAACAGCAGCAGCCGTCCGCTCCTTGCCGGGAACATGAACGTAGAGTATATTTCCGGCCTGATGGCCGAGAGAGAGGAAAAATACCGTAACGCGGCGGATATCGTCATCG
Organism: Blautia sp.; assembly: GCA_017420455.1. GTDB lineage: Bacteria > Bacillota > Clostridia > Lachnospirales > Lachnospiraceae > Blautia_A. Next base: position 2,543 of record JAFOJB010000210.1, on the reverse strand, counting down.
ACACGGACAGCCGCTCCCTTAAGGAGATCTGCGAAGAGATTTACGAGACGGCAGGCTGATTGCAGCAGGTTTTTTTCTGCTGAACCGGTGAGGCCGTGAACTCTGACCGGAAGATCAAAAAAAGTGAATATCTGGTGCTTTATTATTGAAAAACTATCAGATTACTTGTATAATTTCATTATAAATACAACAATCATGCATCTTACAGAAGCGGCTTGAAGATGGTACCAGAGCAGAAACCTGGGATCATAAATGCAATTCAGCAGGAAAGGTTCAAAATGTTTATTACCAGAGAATGCGACTACGCTGTCCGGATGATCCGGGCCATGGCCGAGGATCCCCGCCAGAGTGTCAACGAGATTTGTGAGAAAGAAAGTGTTACCCCTCCCTTCGCTTACAAGATTCTGAAAAAACTCCAGGAAGCAGGGATCGTCAAAGGGTTCCGGGGAGTTCATGGAGGATATACCCTCAGTGCTTCACTGGATGAGATCACGCTTTATGATATTTATAAAGCGATCAATCCCAATCTTTTTATCATCGAGTGTCTCAATCCGGAAAACAGATGTGAGAGGGACGGCGCAGACGGGAAGCCCTGTCTGGTACACAGAGAACTGCTGGAAATCCAGACGGAGATCGGTCACCTGCTCCGGAAAAAAACCATCCGTCAGATTCTGGAGGAAGCATGAGAATCAAGGGAAGGCTCTTCCGGTACACGGCGGCAGGCTTTGTTTCCGAGAATATACAAAATTCGCAGAATATAATTGCACAATCCGTAAAATCTGTGATATAATTGTAACGAAAATATGGGCGCGGATTCGTGCCCTGAAAGTCACATAAGGAGGAATACATACTATGGCAAGAAAGATGAAAACCATGGATGGTAACCATGCAGCCGCTCATGCTTCCTACGCATATTCCGATGTAGCTGCCATCTATCCCATCACACCTTCATCCGTTATGGCGGAAGCCGCAGATGAGTGGGCAACCCAGGGCCGTAAGAACATCTTTGGTCAGGAAGTACAGATCACAGAGATGCAGTCCGAGGCCGGTGCAGCAGGTGCTGTTCATGGATCCCTTTCCGCTGGCGCGCTTACTACCACCTTCACTGCTTCCCAGGGTCTTCTTCTGATGATCCCGAATCTTTACAAGATCGCCGGCGAGCAGCTTCCGGGCGTTATCAATGTATCTGCCCGCTGTATCGCTTCCCACGCACTTTCCATTTTCGGAGATCATTCTGACGTCCTTGCATGTCGTCAGACAGGATGCGCAATGCTCTGCGAATCCTCCGTACAGGAAGTCATGGACCTGACACCGGTAGCTCATCTTGCAGCCATCAAGGGCAAAGTTCCCTTCATCAATTTCTTTGATGGTTTCCGTACCTCCCACGAGATCCAGAAGATCGAGACATGGGATTATGAGGATCTGAAGGAAATGGCAGATATGGATGCCATCGCCGAGTTCCGTAATCATGCCCTGAATCCGAATCATCCCTGCCAGAGAGGCTCCGCACAGAACGGAGATATCTTCTTCCAGGCAAGAGAAGCCTGCAACCCCTTCTACGATGCGCTTCCCGCGATCGTACAGGAGTACATGGACAAGGTCAACGCCAAGATCGGAACAGATTACAAGCTGTTCAACTACTATGGCGCAGCAGATGCAGAGAGCGTTATCATCGCCATGGGCTCTGTAAATGATACCATCGAAGAGACCATCGATTACCTGCTTGCACAGGGTAAGAAGGTCGGCGTCGTGAAGGTCCGTCTGTACAGGCCGTTCAGCGCAAAGGCTCTCATCGAAGCAATCCCGGATACCGTAAAGGTCATCAATGTCCTCGACAGGACAAAGGAGCCCGGCGCTCTTGGCGAGCCGCTGTATCTGGATGTCGTAGCAGCTCTGAAGGGCAGCAAGTTCAACGATGTCAAGGTCAACGCAGGACGTTACGGCCTTGCTTCCAAGGATACCACACCGGCACAGATCGTCGCTGTATTTGAGAATGCAGACAAGGCAGTCTTCACCGTAGGTATCGAGGATGACGTCACCAATCTGTCCCTGAAGGTCGGCGCTCCCATCGTTACCACTCCCGAGGGAACCACAAACTGCAAGTTCTGGGGTCTCGGCGCGGATGGTACCGTAGGCGCGAATAAGAACTCCATCAAGATCATCGGCGACAACACCGATATGTATGCACAGGCATATTTCGATTATGACTCCAAGAAATCCGGCGGTGTGACCATGTCCCACCTTCGTTTCGGAAAGAAGCCCATCAAGTCCACCTATCTCATCAAGAAGGCAGACTTCGTGGCATGCCATAATCCCTCTTATGTCAACAAATACAACATGGTACAGGAACTGGTGGACGGCGGTACCTTCCTTCTGAACTGCCCGTGGGACGCAGAGGCTCTTGAGACCCATCTTCCCGGACAGGTGAAGGCCTTCATCGCAAATCACAACATCAAATTCTACACCATCGACGGCGTAAAGATCGGTATCGAGACCGGCATGGGACCGACCCGTATCAACACCATCCTGCAGTCCGCATTCTT
>JAFOJB010000209.1 GCA_017420455.1 Blautia sp. | reverse complement strand
TGTGTCATCCTTCCGCAGACTGCCGGAAACCTTTCCTTTGCCATTGTGGTGCTTACCGGCTATATCCGGAGCCTCCCCATTGAGCTGGAGGAGGCGGCCTATATGGAGGGAAGCACCGCCTTCCAGACGTTTTTCCGGGTGGTGGTGCCTCTGACAAAGCCTTCCTTTGCTACAGTGGCCATTTTCTCCTTCCTTTGGAGCTACAACGACCTGTTTACGCAGATGTTTTTCCTGAGAAATCAGAAATACTGGGCTATCACCAGGCTGATGCAGATGCTGACGTCCAAGGAAGGGACAAACTACGGACTGATGACTGCGACGGTATCGCTGGTGGTCATTCCGGTGATCATTGTTTATATTTTTCTTCAGAAATACATTATTAAGGGAATGACAGCCGGAGCAGTGAAGGGGTGAGGCTGCTCAGAGAGGTTATGAAAAGAAAGAATAGAGAAAGAATGCAGACAGCCGGAAGAAATATCCCCTGATACTCTGACAGATTGGAGAAGAGAATGTACCTGGCAGCGATCATAGATGACGAGCCGATCATAACGGAAGGACTCAGCAAGGTAATCAACTGGGAAAAGTATGACTGCCGCGTGGTGGGAACAGCCTTCAGCGGACAGGAAGGGCTTGAGCTGATCCGGACAAAAAGGCCGGATCTGATCATTTCGGATATCTCCATGCCCGGCATGGACGGTCTCCAGATGATCGCCGCACTGCGGGTGGATTTTCCGGATATGGAGATCTGCATTCTGACCGGATACCGGGATTTCGACTTTTGCCAGAGAGCCCTGCAGCTGGGAGTCCGCAGGTTCCTTTTAAAGCCTTCCAGGATGGAAGAACTGGAGGAAGCCCTGCAGGCCATGAAGGACAATCTGGACCGGAAAAGAAGGGAAAAAGAAAGCCTTCTGGAACACAGGGAAGAAAAGGCGGGAGAGAGTACGCCGGAGAATTCCGGCGGGAGCAGTGCAGAAAACAAGGAGGATGATTCCGGAGAAAAATCGATGGAAAACGCGGGTTCCTTCATCGTGAAGAATGCGATCGCCTACATGGAGAACCATTACAGCGAACATCTCTCCTTAAATGGAGTGGCGGAGCAGATCTATGTGAGCCAGTGGCATCTCAGCAAGCTGCTGAACCGTCTGGAGCAGAAGAGCTTTTCCGAGCTGCTGAACCAGATCCGCGTTTCGCACGCCAAGGAGCTCATGAATGATCCGGCTCTCCGGATCAGCGATATTTCGGAGATGGTAGGCTTCACCGACGTAGCCCATTTTTCCAGAGTCTTCAAGAAGCTGGAAGGGATCTCCGCCAACGAGTACAGAAACCGGAAACTGTAAGACACACAAGGGGCTGTGAAAGAAGAGTGTTTTTCTTCTTTTCACAGCCCCTTTTCCGATTCCCGGCTTTTCTTATGCCTTCATGTACTGTTCTGCCAGGTAGGCGCAGTCCGCAGGATATTTATCCGGAGTGGAATTTTCCAGAAGACCGATAATCCCCGGCTTCTTTTCTTTCACGAATTTCATCAGGGTGGAATAATCGAAGTGCCCCTCCCCGGGATGCCGGAACAGCTGGCTTTCCCCGTCAAACACAAAATCCTTCAGGTGAAGTACGCTGATGCGGTCTCCATAGAGAGAGAAGGCTTTCTCCAGGATCTGTCCCTGCAGGGCAGGATCGAACTCCGATGCGGGCGTCATCAGGTTCACGGCATCCAGGATGACCTCCACGGCTTCGGAATCGATATCGGAGAGGAAACGCGCCATCATTTCAGGAGAATACAGAGTATGATCAAAGACTCCTTCCACTCCTACGGTCACGCCCAGCTGTTCTGCCGCATGGACGATGGTCCGGAAGCTTTTCAGAACCGTCTGGTAGCATTCCTCGGTATAGGTGAGAGGCGTGACGGACTGATCCACGGAAAAACGCCCTGTCTCCGTTCCCACCATGTCGGCCCCCATACGCTTCGCGTATTTCAGATGTTCGATAAACCTTGCAACCTCTGCTTCTCTTTTCGACTCATCCGGGTTGGCCGGGTTGATATAACAGCCCAGGACAGCCACATGGATGTCCCGTTTCGCAAGCTCCTGCCCGATCATATACCCAAAGCCGGCGCTGTAATGTCCCGGAGAAAAATCATAGTCGCTCACTGATTTGCCGGGAGCCAGCTGGATATGATGGATGTCCTGCTGCTGCACAGCGTCCAGCACCTCCGTGAGAGGGGCCTTTTTATAGATATCATGACAGCGCATTCCGAACTGTATCATAGGAATCCTCCTTTTTTCTGTAGTCTCTGGGAGACATTCCGTAAGCAAGACGGAACACATCTCCATAATAATTGCTGCTGGTAAATCCGCACCGGGAGGAAATCTCCTGGATGGACAGGGAGGTTTCGCGGAGGAGGCGGGTGCTTTCCTTCAGACGAAGGTGGTTTACATAATCCCGGAAACCGATCCCGACCATTTCCTTGAATTTCCGGGAAAAATAGGTGGGGGTGAAGCCTGCGACCTTTGCGGCGTCCTCCAGGGTGATATTCTCTGAATAATGAGAGCCGATGTAGTGCGCTGCAGCCTGAAGAGAGGTTTCCAGCGGACTTTCTTCAGGCAGAGGCTTCACAGGCCGGCTGTTTTTACATAAAAAGAGCATAAAAACCTGGAACAGATGGGTAAGGATCAGGTCCCCGTAGCTGCTCTCCAGCCGGTACAGAGAGATCATCCGCTCCAGAAGGAGGTGCAGTTCTTCCTCCTTGTCATGGAATACCCGGAAATGGGGAGGAATCTGCGCAAGAAATTCTGTAAAATAGGGGAGGATCTCTGCCGACATTTTGAAATTGTCAAAATAGATGGTATACCGGTCGTGCATGGCCTTCACTTCATAAGATACGATGTGATATTCCCCCGGAGGTACCAGGAAGAAATCACCCCGCTCCAGATTGTAGACCGTGCCGGAAAGGAAAAACTTACAGGAACCATCCTCCATATAATAGAGTTCATAGTAAGAGTGAAAATGCGGTGAAGACTGGCGGTGGAGATTCGTCCGTCTTCTTTTGTCAATGTTGAAATGGTTTCTGAGCCGCCTGTCCTGTGACAGCTCGATCAGATCCGGCATGGATTCTGTTTCCTCCTTTCTGCGATCAGAATTTTGTGAAATACTGATAAATTAAGCTGTGGAATATTGTGGAGGATTCACAATTTAGAAATAATAGATAGATTTATACCGGTTTCCATCAGTTTTATTTTACATTATTTATGTAAAAAAGAAAACGGTAAACGCAAAAAAACTGTAAAATCATGGACAAAAAAACATCGAATCAGTGGAAATCTTTCGAAAAAAAAGATATGATATTTCTATCAAAAATACCGAAGGGGGATGGGGCATGTTTAAGGAGAGAGTTAACAATTATATCAATGAGTATCTGAAAAAGTATCAGCCCTATCAAAAATACTGGAACTATGAGGACGGCGTATTGCTGATGGGCTGCAGGAGAATGTACGAGGCTTCCGGCAGCAGGGAATACCGCGATTACATTCTCAGGTACCTGGAACAGAGAGTAATGCCGGATGGTAGTATTCCCACCTACAACAAGGACCAGAACAATCTGGACGATCTGAACTGCGGAAAGGTGCTGTTCTTCGCGCTGGACGAGACAGACGATCCACGGTATCTTCGGGCCCTTGAGTATCATATGGAGCGTCTCCACAGGCATCCCAGATGCCAGTGCGGGAGCTTCTGGCACAAGGATATCTACCCGAACCAGATCTGGCTGGACGGGCTGTACATGGCGCAGCCTCTGTATATGGAATATGAGACCCGCTGCAACGGCATGGAAAATTACAATGATATCATGAAGCAGTTCCGCAATGTACGGAAATACCTGTACAGCGAGGAGAAGGGCTTGTATTTCCATGGCTTTGATGAAGCCAGGATCCAGCCCTGGGCAGATCCCGTCACAGGCTGCTCCGCCAATTTCTGGAGCCGGGCCATGGGATGGTGGCTGATCGCCATGGTGGATACCCTGGAGGTCATGAATCCGCAGGTGTACGAGCATTACCGGGAACTGCAGGATCTTTTCCGGGAGGCCGTGAAGGGAATCCTTCCGTACAGAGACACAGAAAACGGGCTGATCTTTCAGGTAATCGACCGGGCGGATGCTCCCGGGAACTATACGGAAAGCTCCGGCAGCGTTATGGTGGCCGCCGCCATCATGAAAGGTGTGCGGCTGGGAACTCTTCTGGAGGAAAAATATCTTTCCATCGGAAGAGAGATGTTTGAAAGCGTTGTGGAAAACAAGCTTCGTCCCGGCGAGGATGGGGTGGTCCGCCTGCAGGATATCTGCCATGTGGCAGGCCTGGGGCCGGGAAACAAGAGAAACGGCTCGCTCGAATACTATTTCTCCGAGCCCATTTCCGCAGACGATGCGAAAGGCGTGGGTCCCTTCATGATGGCTTACGCAGAATACCTCCGGTCGGAAAAGTGATCGGACCGGAATCCATTTTTGTATCTTCTCCCGGCGTCTGCCGGGCTGATGATAGAGCAAGATAATATAAGAAAAGGAGAAATGAACATGAAGATGAAGAAAATGCTCAGCCTTGGCCTTGCATCCGTTATGGCGCTGTCCATGATCAGCGGCCTTGCACTCAGCGCATCCGCAGAAGAGAAGGATTACGAGGACTGCACCATCAAGTTTGCATGGTGGGGCGGTGATTCCAGACATGAAGCGACCCAGAACGCTGTCAACGCATTCATGGAGAAGTATCCCGGAATCAACGTAGAAGTAAACTTCGGCGCATGGTCAGACTGGGAGGCTGCAAGAGCTCTTGAATTCCAGAGCGGCACGGCGGCAGATGTCAACCAGATCAACCTGAGCTGGATCAACGAGTTCGATTCCAACGGAGATGTGTTCGTAGACCTGAATGAGTTTGCCGACGTGATCGATCTTACCCAGTGGGGCGAGATGCCGCTTCAGATGATGCAGGATGTCAACGGCGGACAGGCAGGTATTCCTGTTTCCATGACCGGCCGTATCTTCTACTGGGACAAGACCACCTTTGAGGAAGCCGGACTTGAGGTTCCCACTTCCTTCGCGGATCTTCGCGCTGCAGGCCCCATCTTCCAGGAAAAGCTGGGCGACGACTATTATCCGCTGGCACTTGGCGAATTCGACCGTATGATCTTCATGACCTTCTATCTGCAGGCGAAATACGGCACAGCCATCATGGGCGACGGCGAAGTAAAGGTTACTGCAGAACAGCTGCAGGAAGGACTTGACATGATCATGTCTCTTGAAGAAGAGCATGTAATCCCCTCCATCGTTACCATCGACGGAGATGCCGCTTCCAGTCTCGACCAGAACCCGAAATTCATCGAGGGCAAATATGCAGGTATCCTTGAGTGGGATTCCGCTCCGAAGAAATACATCAACGCTCTTGCAGAAGGAAGAGAGATGGTTGTCGGAGAAGAGTTCACAGATTTCGGCGACAACGGCGCTACCGGAGTATTCTCCAAGGTTTCCCTTGGATTCGCGATCTCCGCTACCAGCGAGCACAAGAAAGAATCCGCAATGCTGATCGAGTATCTGTGCAACGATCCTGAAGGCGTAGCCATCATGGCATCCGAGCGTGGTATTCCGGAGTCTGCAGCTGCAGTTTCCACTCTGGAAGCAGCAGGTTCTCTGGATCCGGTGATCCTCGAGGCACATACCAAGGTTATGGCCGCAGCAGAGTTCCCGGAGGATCCGACTTTCGAATCCAACGCGCTGAAGGGCTCTGAGGGAACTTTCAGATATGTATTCGGCGGACTTTCCTATGGCGAGTTCGATACTGCTGAAGGCGCAGAAGAGCTTCTCGCAGGAATGCAGGACGCTTACAACTGATTATCATAAGAAGTAAAGCTCTGTTCAGAAAATAAGAAGGAGCCGGCTTTTCCGGAAGCCGGCTTTCTTTTTTAGAAAAGTGCCCGTTCAGAGCATGGCTGCAGTTTTGTCATGCTCTTCAAACACCAGAAGGGAGATTACGTATGAAGAAATGGGCGAAGAATAACATAGGATTTTTCTTCATCATTCCATGGCTGATCGGATTCCTGGTTTTCAAGCTGTATCCGTTCGCTTCCTCCTTTGTGCTGAGCTTCACGGACAACAACCTGTTTAAGGGAACGACTACCACCGGTATCATGAATTACCTGCAGGTTTTTGAAAAACGTCAGTACAGAGAAGCCCTGATCATCACCTTTAAATATGCCTTCATGACTGTACCGCTGAAGCTGGTTGCAGCTCTGTTTATCGCATATATCCTGAATTTCAAGATCAAAGGCGTAAACCTTTTCCGTACCGCTTACTACATTCCCTCCATCCTGGGCGGCTCTGTCGCGATCTCTGTTCTGTGGCGCGCTCTCTTCAAGGATGACGGACTGATTCAGCAGATGATCCGCCTGCTCGGAGGAAATCCTCCCAGCTTCATGACAGATCCGAACTGGGCGCTGTTCATCATCTGTCTGCTGCGAGTCTGGCAGTTCGGGTCCACCATGGTCATTTTCCTGGCAGCGCTGAAGGGTGTTCCCGAGGACCTGTACGAAGCAGCGTCCATCGACGGCGCCAGGAAATGGAAACAGTTCTTCAG
>JAFOJB010000208.1 GCA_017420455.1 Blautia sp. | reverse complement strand
TCCTCCTTCAGGAAGTCGAACTTACCCTCCCAGTCGTCCCCCATGACAAAGGTGTCGATGTGGTACTCGTGTACGTCCGTGCGCTTCTGGTCCCAGTTCTCCTCGGGAATCACCAGATCCACATAGCGGATGGCCTCCAGGAGCTGTTTTCTCTTTTCATAGGAAAAATAGCACTTCTTGTGCTTTTCCTTCCAGTTGAATTCATCTGTCGAAAGCGCCACGATCAGATAATCCCCCATCTGGCGGGCCCTTTGCAGCAGATTGATATGACCATAATGAAGCAGGTCAAATGTCCCGTAGGTAATTACTCTTTTCATGGCTGCACCACTATTTCCTGATCTTTTTCAAAACCCTTCTGCCTGCCCTCTTTACCTTCCCGCCAAGACTCACGCTTTTATTCTTCAGGCCCTTCAGCAGCTTCTTCCCGTCCTCCTTCGCATAGGCCGGGAAATTCGAGAGCCGCAGATGAAGCTTGTAGGCCTTCAGCTGGGTAAATTTCACATATTCCTGATTCGGAGGCGCCAGTCTTTCCCGATAATACTCCTGCCAGTTCCTGAGGATCCTGTTTACGATGGCTTTGCTGCTGTCCGGAAAAACGGAAAGATCCAGCTCGCCGCTGTCCTTTGCGGTTTTCAGCATTTTGTACATATGCTCCGCATATTCCCTTTTATAGGGGGGACTGATCCTGCGAAGGGTCGTGTCATAATTATCGAAGCATTTCTTCCAGTACATGCCCTGGAATCTTTTCCAGAGAACTTCATTTTCCGCCAGGATCTCCCGGATATAGTTGTACTCATCATCTACACAATAAAGCTTTTCGGGATTTTGCATGGAGGAATTCGGGTTGTCGCGGCGGTTCCGGTAATAAGGTTTCTTCACCAGCATGGCCCTTTTCCCGTATACGAAGGTCTGGAAATAAAAGCCGTTGTCCTGGAAGGAGGCTCCGGGGGTCTCGTTGTGCCGGATGTGGTTTTCCACCAGGAATTCCCTGCGGTAGATCCCGCTCCAGGTATTCATGACATAATTCAGGGTATCCGGCCGGTGGCTGGGATCGAATACCACTCCATAGTGGGAATCATAGCGGCAGAGAGCTTCATACGTCAGGGAAAGATCCTTCGTCCCCGGCTTTGTGCTGAACCGGTAGAAATCCGCCTTGGCGAAATCCAGGTCGTTTTCCCTGCAGATTTTATAAAGATCCTCATACATGGAAAGCGCGACCAGGTCATCCGGCTCTACAATGCCGATGTATTCCCCAGCAGCCCGGTCGATCCCCACGTTCATGGCCTTGCCGTACCCGCTGTTTGGCTGGTTGATGACGATGATCCTGGGATCCTTCGCGGCATAGCCAAGAAGAATTTTCAGGGAATCGTCTGTCGACCCGTCATTCACACAGATGATCTCGATCTCCTTCAGGGTCTGCCGCGTGACGCTTTCGAGACATTCCCGGAGATAGTTTTCCACATTATATACGGGTATGATAACGGAAACTTTTATCATAGATTTATCTCCTTTTTGAGCCCTTTCATCTTTTCAGCAGCTTCTTCCCTTTGTTCTTCAGGACCTTGATCACCTTTTTCAGTTTCTTCGGGAACCACATGACCGCGGCAGAGAACCTGTATGTCCCGGTATTCCTGACACGGGTCATCTCCTCCTTTGCCTTCCTTCCGGAATGCATATATCTGTAAAGGTATCCGTCCGGATCCCGCAGGATAAACCTGTAATTCTGCAGCTGATCCGGGGAAAACAGGCTCTCGTCGACCTCCCCCAGCTGTTCGGCCCTGTTGAACTCCGCTGAGATCCGGTGAAGATACTCCTCTTTATATTCATCGCCGATGCGGTTGATCGTCCCGACATAATTGGAAAGCTTTTTCCACCAGTAAATATATTTAAACCTTTCCCAGATTTCGGGATACGCCGATAAAAGATTCCGGATATAATCGTACTCCGCGTTCATGCAGTAAACCTTCTGCCTGCTCTTGACGGAGGAGTTCGGATTGTCCCGCCGGTTCATATAATACGGCCGGTCCAGGATCATCGCCCTTTTCGCGAAGACAAAGGTCTGGAAGAAAAACCCGTTGTCCTGGAAGGAAGCCCCGGGCGTTTCCTGATGCCGTATATGATGCTCCTCGAGGAAAGTCCTCCTGTAGATCCCGCTCCAGGTATTCATCACAAATTTGATGGCAGCCGGAGTCTCGCTGGGATTGAAGACCTTGTTGTAATCCTCCGGGAATTCCGAAAGGGAATAATACTTCAGGTCCATGTTCCCGTTTCCCGCCCTGGAAAAACGGTAAAAATCCGCCTTCACAAAGTCCAGGTCATTCTCCGCGGCAACCTGGTACAGATCCTCGTACATGGAAAGAGGCACAAAGTCATCCGGCTCCACAATGCCGATATATTCGCCGGACGCTCTGGAAAGCCCGATATTCATGGCCATTCCATAGCCGCCGTTCTCCTTGTCCACGATGACGACGCGGTCGTCGCCGGCGGCAAACCTCTGCAGGATCTCAAGGGAATGATCCGTAGAGCCATCGTTGATGCAGATGATCTCAATATCCCGGAGGGTCTGCCTTACAACGCTTTCCATGCATTCTTCCAGATAG
>JAFOJB010000207.1 GCA_017420455.1 Blautia sp. | reverse complement strand
GATGCGGAATCCTGTTTCCTGATGGCAGGAGGAACGCTGCTGCCGGGACGGGAGGACAATGAAAAGCTGAAAACGATGCTGCCGGAGATGGAAAAGCTGTTCGACATCTTTCTGAAATACCGCCGTGTCTGGAACCGGCAGATCAACTACATTCAGAAGATTTCTTCCTCCTTGCCGGGAGAGCTCCAGGCGGAGGGACATCTGACAGAAAAGGCCGACAGGGGGACGGTGACGGCAGACCAGGGATTGCTTCAGGCACTGGCGCAGGCAGAGCTGATCCATGATCTCTCCTTTGAAGAGGACAGCGTGCGCTTTTCCTTCCCTGATGAGATGATCCGCTTCTGGCTGCGGGATATCGGAGCAGTTCTGGAGCTGCAGGTTTTCCGGGCCTGTCTGGATTGTGAATGCTTCGACGATGTCGTTCTCAGCGCCGTCGTCAACTGGCAGGGAAATGAGAAGATGCGGGACGCGGTGACCAACGAGATCGATGTGATGGCTGTACAGGGCATCCAGCCTGTCTTTATCAGCTGCAAGACCAGCGAGATCAAAACAGGGGCATTAAATGAGCTGGCTGTTCTGCGGGACCGCTTTGGAGGAAAGGGCTCCAGAGCTTTGATCGTTACCAGTTCCTTCCAGGGCAAGGGGCTGGCACCCATGCGGAAAAGAGCCTCGGAGCTGGGAATCGAAGTGATAGAATCAGAGGATCTCTCCCTGGAACGTCTCAAGGCAAGACTCAGCGGGATCTGATGGAAAAATGGCCGTTTTGCTGAAAAGGCTGGAAATATATGGTATACTGAAAAAAACGGGACAGGCAGATTCTGTTCCCGGGTGTGTTTATTGAGGAGGGTAAAAAAGAATGGCAAAACTGCAGGAAAGAACAGAAATGGATTCCAGGTATATGTGGGATCTTTCCACATTATTTGAAAACGACGAGGCCTTTGAACAGGCCTTTCTGAAGGTAGATCCTCTGGCGGAACAGGCAGCGTCCTTTGAGGGAAAGCTGAAGGATGCAAAAACCGTCAAAGCCTTTTTGGATGTTTCGGTCTCACTGGAGGTTTTGCTTTCCGATCTTTTCTGCTATGCGAATATCCGCTATGCGGAGGATACCAGGCAGGAAAAGGCCCAGAGCATGCGTGAGTGTATATATGCGAAATATGTACAGGCGCAGGCGGCGCTTTCCTTCAGCGATCCGGAGCTTCTTGCACTTCCGGAGGAGACGCTTTCTGCCGTAGCGAAGGATCCTGCCCTCTCGGAATTTTCATACCAGTTTGAGAAGCTTCTCCGGAAGAAGCATCATACGCTGTCTGCGGCAGAGGAAAGGCTTCTGGCAGGTCTCGGAGAGGTTCTTGCCGCCCCGGGACAGATCGCGCAGAGTCTCCGGGATGCGGATATGGTATTTCATCCCGCAAAGGATGGGGAAGGAAACCGGCAGGAGGTCACCAACTCCGGCTTTATCCTGCAGCAGATGTCCAAGGACAGGGTCCTTCGGGAAAATGTGTTCCGGAGCTACTATGGGGGCTATAAGCATCATATCAACACATATGCGTCGGCCTACGCAGGAGCCGTAAAGGGGGCTGTTGCGGAAGCCGCCGCGAGAAAATACGCTTCCTCGCGGGAACTCTATATGGCAGATGAGAACATCCCTGCATCCGTGTACGACAACCTCATCGCATCCGTTCATAAATATATGCCCCTCATGTACCGGTATCTTGCCCTGCGAAAAAGGATCCTGGGCATACCGGAGCTCCACTACTATGATGTTTATACGCCGCTGGCAGAAGGAACCCCGGCATCCTACACCTACGAAGAGGCACAGGAGCTGGTCCTGAAGGCGGTGGCTCCTCTGGGCGAAGAATATGTAAATACCGTAAAGGGGGCTTTCCGGGACCACTGGATCGATGTATACCCGAATAAGGGAAAACGAAGCGGTGCCTTCTCTACCGGCACTTATCATTCCAATCCCTTTATCCTGACGAATTTTGTGGGGACATTGGACAGTGTTTCCACCATTGCCCATGAAATGGGACACTCCATGCATACATGGTATTCCAATCATCATCAGAAATCCTGGAATGCGGACTATACGATCTTTGTGGCCGAGGTAGCTTCCACAGTC
>JAFOJB010000206.1 GCA_017420455.1 Blautia sp. | reverse complement strand
CCAGAAGATCCGAAAGCGTTTCATTCAGGATTCCCTGGATCGTCACGCCATTGGGCTGGATCTGCCATCCACAGTAATTCGTACCATCGTATGCTACAACAAGCCCGATTCTTTTCAAGTCTTCATTCCCTCCCGGATGAAAGCGGATCCTTGCGGTCCGCTATATTCCTTCTTCTGATCTTCCGGACCAGAAACAGCTGGTTTTCAGGAATATCGGATTACGAGATGCCGCTTTACCATCCGGTGATCCGGAAAAGGATGGCAGCCGCCAGATAGGCCAGCAGAATGAGATAGGCAATACGGTCCTTCGCGCTGTAAACAAGGGGTTTCATCTGGGTTCGTTCATCTCCCCCGTGATAACAGCGGGCTTCCATGGCCATGGCCAGATCGTTGGCCCGGCGGAAGGCGGAGATGAAAAGCGGTACCAGAAGCGGCACCATGTTTTTCGCCTTCTGAATGATATTTCCCGTCTCGAAGTCTGCGCCTCTGGCGATCTGGGCTTTCATGATCTTGTCCGTTTCCTCCAGAAGGATCGGGATGAAGCGAAGGGCGATAGACATCATCATGGCCACCTCATGTACCGGCACATGGAGCCTGTTCAGCGGACGGAAGGCTCTTTCCATACCGCTTGTCAGCTGGTTCGGCGTGGTTGTCAGCGTAAGGATCGAAGAACCGATTACCAGATATACCAGGCGGATCGCCATCTTTGCCGCCAGTACAAGGCCTTCCCGGGTGATCCGGAGAAATTTCCACTGCCACAGGATTTCTCCCGGGGTCAGCAGGACATTGAAGACCATGGTAAGGGCAAGAATGAACAGAATCGGTTTCAGTCCCCGGAAAATAAAGCTGGGCGGCACTTTACAGAGGGCGATCATGCCCACCAGAAATATGGTTGCCACCAGATAGCCGGGGAAAGTCCGAAAAACAAACACGGAGATGATAAATACCAGTACGCCGAAAAGCTTTGTCCGGGGGTCCAGCCCGTGAAGCACAGACTCTGCCGGATAATACTGGCCCACAGTAATATCTCTTATCATACCTGCTCCTCCCCGGCGGCACCGCCGGCTGCAGCCTCAGACCTGGCTGACAGCGGGTCCTGTTTCTTTTCTGCGGATACGGCTTTCCCCTGCAGCGGGCTTTTTTTCTCCTTCAGCGCTGCAAGAATACTTTCTTTCGCTTCCTCCACAGTCGATGCATTTACATCCACGTTCAGTCCCCTGCCGGACAGCTCGTGCATGATATAGACCATCTTCGGAGCAGCCAGACCCATGGCTTCCAGCTCCCTGTAGTTCTGGAATACCTCCCGGGGGGTGCCGTCATAGGCCACTTCCCCGTGGTTCATGACGATCAGACGGGAGGCGTATTTCGCGATGTCCTCCATGCTGTGGGAGACCAGGACGATGGAAATGCCCCGTTCTTTATGAAGATACGCGATCTGGTCCAGGATCTCGTCCCTTCCTCTGGGATCCAGGCCTGCTGTAGGCTCATCCAGGATCAGGTATTTCGGGTTCATGGCCAGAACTCCCGCGATCGCCGTCCTTTTTTTCTGTCCGCCGGACAGCTCAAAAGGCGACTTTTTAAAATGTTTTTCTTTTAATCCCACAGAAGCAAGGGCTTTCCGCGCCTCCACCTCTGCCTGCTCCCGGGACAGCCCCTGATTCATGGGCCCGAAACAGACATCCGAGAGCACGTCGTTCTCAAACAGCTGATGCTCCGGATACTGGAAGACAAGCCCCACTTCGCTTCGCAGCTTCCTGCGGTCGTAATCCTCGTCCCAGATGTTTTTCCCGTGATAGAGGATTTCCCCTTCTGTAGGCCTGATCAGCGCGTTCAAATGCTGGATCAGAGTGGATTTTCCACTGCCCGTATGGCCGATGATCCCCAGAAACTGACCTTCCGGGATCTGCAGATTGATGTTCTTCAGGGCCGTAATCGCATAGGTCGTACCGGGGCTGTAGGTATAAGTCACATTTTTCAGCTCTATTGACATAACGCACCTGCCAGTTCTTCCATTGTGAGGATCCCCTCCGGAATATCTACCCCGGAAAGCCTGAGCTCATGCGCCAGCTCTGTAACCTGGGGAACATCCAGCCGGTATTCCTTCAGCTTCTCTACCTGGGAAAAGATTTCCCTCGGCGTTCCTTCCATAACAATGTGTCCGCTGTCCATGACGAACACTCTATCCGCGTCTGTAACCTCTTCCATATAATGGGTGATCAGGATCACCGTGACCCCCTCCAGGCGGTTCAGGTCATGGACCGCCTTCAGCACCTCAACACGGCCATTGGGATCCAGCATTGCGGTTGGCTCATCCAGGATGATGCAGGATGGGCGCATGGCCATGACGCCTGCGATGGCAACCCGCTGCTTCTGCCCCCCGGACAGCTTATTGGGAGAATGGCTCCTGTAGGCGGTCATTCCGGTTTTCTGCAGGCTTTCATCCACCCTCTTCCAGATCTTCTCTGTGGGGAGACCGATATTTTCCGGGCCAAAGCCCACATCCTCCTCCACCACAGTTCCGATGATCTGGTTGTCGGGATTCTGGAAGACCATCCCCGCCTTCTGGCGGATCTTCCACAGCTCCGGTTCCTCTTTGGTATCCATCCCATCTATGATAATGGTTCCCTCTGTCGGAAGAAGAAGGGCATTCATATGTTTTGCCAGAGTAGATTTTCCGGACCCGTTGTGCCCAAGAATGGCAATAAACTGTCCGGGGGCGATATCCAGATCCACCTGGTCTACAGCCTTCTGGGTATCCTGGATATTTCCCTCATCGTCATATCTCTGATATTCAAAGCAAAGCTTCAGTGCTTTGATGATTCCCATGCTCTTCCCCCTCCCCGGGCGCGGCGCCATCCGGCCCGCCTGTGAGACTCTCTATGATTTCCCATATTTCCTCCCTGCCCTGCTTTGTCTGTGCAGAGAAGGGTATGATGATCCCTTCCTTCGGAAGAGCCAGTTCCTCTTTCAGAAGTTTTAACTGCTTTGCAACCTGGCTTCTTTTCAGCTTATCCAGCTTGGTGGCTATGATAATGGGGGTATAGCCGCTCTGTACCACCCAGTCGCGCATCTGAAGATCATTGGCATTCGGCATATGACGGATATCCGTCAGCAGAAAAACCGCCTTCAGGTTCGTGGAGGTATGCAGATATTTCTCTATCATCTTTCCCCATTTGCGGACCTCTTCCTGAGAAGCCTTCGCGTATCCGTACCCGGGCAGATCCACCAGATACAGCATGTCATTGACATTATAGTAGTTTATGGTCTGTGTCTTTCCGGGCTGAGAGCTGGTACGTGCCAGGGATTTACGGTTCATCAGGGCGTTGATCAGGGAGGATTTCCCCACATTCGACTTTCCCGCGAAGGCGATCTCCGGCCTTCCTGTCTCCGGCAGCCTGCTGGTGACGCCGCAGACGATATCCAGGGATACCTGTTTTATGACCATATCATTTCTCCATTGTTCTGTATGTAATTCTGATGCCGGTCCCACAATCTGATACCCGGTTCACACGGCACGGTACGCCGGATGAAGCTCCGGAGCGCTGCGTCCTGCCGGCCCCGTGATTTTCAGGCGGAACCTGCTATTCGCTCTTTTTGACAAAAGCCCTGTCCACGACCTGTCCCATATCTTCTACGAAGGTTATGGTGAGTCCCTCCAGGATCTCATCGTCCATTTCCTCTATATCCGGCCTGTTCTCTGCCGGAACCAGGACCTCTGCGATCCCGGCATATTTCGCGGCCAGAAGCTTTTCCTTCAGCCCGCCGATGGCCAGTACGCGGCCCCGGAGGGTGATCTCCCCCGTCATTGCCAGGTCGTGGCGAACAGGGATCTGCGTCACGGCAGAAAGAATCGCCGTAGCCATGGTGATCCCGGCAGAGGGGCCATCCTTCGGGACAGCGCCTTCCGGGATATGGACATGGATATCATGATCCTGGAAAAATTCCGGTGCAATATTGTACTTTTCTCCGATGGAACGAATATAGGTAATGCCGGCCTGGGCGGATTCCTTCATCACGTCTCCCAGCTGGCCGGTAAGTGCGATATCTCCTTTGCCGGGCATTACGTTGACTTCGATCTGGAGGGTGTCGCCGCCCACCTGGGTCCACGCCAGTCCTCTGGCAATGCCGATCTCGTCCTTCTTGTTTGCCATCAGGTAATTGTATCTTTCTTTTCCCAGGAAATCCGAAAGATTCCTGGCAGTAACGGTCACCTTTTCCCTGCCGTCCTCCATGATCGCCCTTGCCGTCTTCCGGCAGATTTTCCCGATATTCCGCTCCAGGGCACGCACTCCCGCTTCCTTGGTATAATTGTTGATTATTTTGCGGAGCGCTGCTGTCTGGATGGTGAGCTGCCCTTTCTGAAGGCCGTTCTGTTCCAGCTGCTTCGGGATCAGGTGAAGCTTCGCGATATGTTCCTTTTCGTTCGCCGTGTATCCGGAAATCTCGATGATTTCCATCCGGTCCAGAAGAGGTCTCGGGATTCCCTGCATATCGTTGGCGGTGGCAATAAACAGCACCTCCGACAGATCCTGGGGAATCTCCACATAGTGGTCGTTGAAATATCTGTTCTGTTCCGGATCAAGCACCTCCAGCAGAGCGGAGGCTGTATCTCCCTTATAATCGCTGCTGGTCTTGTCGATCTCGTCCAGCAGCATCAGGGGATTCCCGACGCCTGCCTGGATCAGCCCCGCGGTGATCCTTCCGGGGAGAGCGCCGATATAGGTTCTTCTGTGACCCCGGATCTCCGCCTCATCCCGGATTCCGCCGAGGCTGATCCGGACATATTTTTTGTCCAGGGCCTCTGCCACCGATTTCGCGATGGATGTTTTTCCGGTGCCGGGCGGTCCCACCAGGCACAGAATGGGGCTTCTTCCCTTGTGGGTAAGCTTGCGGACTGCCAGGAATTCCATAATGCGTTCCTTGACATCGTCCAGCCCGTAATGGCTCTCCTGCAGGATACGGAAGGCTTCCTTCAGATTTTCATTGTCAGTGGTCCTGTTGTCCCAGGGAAGGGACAGCAGAGTCTCGATATAGCTGCGGCTCACATTGCTCTCGGCACTGTTCTGCCCCAGCGTCTTAAACCGGCTGATCTCCTTCTCGATCTTCTCTTTCACCTCCGGAGAGGCGTTCAGCTTTTCCAGGTCCTCCAGAAATTTTTCCGCATCGTCCTGGGTATCCTCTCCCAGTTCCTGGCGGATCACCTTCATCTGTTCCCTGAGGATGTATTCCTTCTGGTTTTTATCGATCTGATCCTTGATCTTCTTCTGCAGCTCCCTGGTGATGCTCATGACATTGATCTCATTGTTCAGAAGGGCGCCGATCAGTTCATATCGGTCCGAAAGACTGTTTGTCTCCAGTATTCTCTGGCGGCTTTCATAGGTCAGCGGAAGGTTGATCGCAATACCCTCCAGGAGCTCCGCCAGATTCTCCGTCTCAAGGATCTGGTTCATCAGATCCTTGCTGATCTTTCCGCCTTCCTGGCAATACCTGCCGAAAAGCTCCCGGAGAGTACGCTTCATCGCCTCCCGCATGGAGGGGATATATTCCTCCTCGGTTTCTTCCTCAATATCTTCGATCCCGGCATACAGATACGGTTCTTCGCTGGCAAAGCTGAGCAGAGCTGCCCGGCTCTCCCCCTCTACCAGAACCCGGATCAGATTGTGGGGAAGCTTCACGACCTGTTTGATAAATGAGACCGTTCCTACCTTATATACATCCTCCAGCGAAGGCTTCTCCAGCGCCGGATCGTGCTGAGTCACCAGGAAAATCCTCTGATCCCCAAGCATGGCAGATTCCACAGCTTTCACAGACCTTTCCCTGCTGATGTCGAAGTGCACGATCATTCCCGGCAGGACAGTGGTCCCCCGAAGCGCGATCGCAGGCAGCATTTTTCTTAGTCCCGGCATTTCAGTCATTCCCTTCATCAGGCTGTTTCAGGCTTTCCCTTCCGGCGGATCCGGCTTTTCTTTGGAGCGGCCTTGTCCTGGAGCATCATCTCGCCTCTCTCGATTTTTGGTGCTCCTGTGCCCTCCACAGCCTCTTTTGTGATTGTAACTTTCTGTACAGTATTATCCGAGGGGATACGGTACATCAGATCCATCAGGGTAGCTTCCATGATGGACCGAAGACCTCTGGCCCCGGTTTTTCTTTCCAGTGCTTTTTTCGCCATGACAACATAGGCGTCATCCGAAAATTCAAGTTCGACATTGTCCAGTTCGAACAGCTTCTTATACTGCCTTACCAGAGAATTCTTCGGCTCCTTCAGGATACGCACCAGGGCGGCTTCATCCAGAGAATCCAGCGAAACCACCACGGGAACACGACCGATAAACTCCGGTATCAGACCAAATTTGATGAAATCCTCCGGCATGACATCCTTCAGGACTTCTCCCACATTTTTCTCATCCTTCCCGACGACCTCGGCTCCAAAGCCTATTCCTTTGGTATCCTTCCGGTTCTCGATGATCTTTTCCAGACCGTCGAAGGCGCCGCCGCAGATAAACAGGATATTGGTGGTATCGATCTGAATGAATTCCTGATGAGGATGTTTTCTGCCTCCCTGGGGCGGCACGCTGGCGACGGTGCCCTCCAGGATCTTCAGGAGCGCCTGCTGGACTCCTTCTCCGGAAACATCCCTGGTAATGGAAACATTCTCGCTTTTCTTGGTGATCTTGTCGATCTCATCGATATATATAATCCCGTACTGGGCTCTTTCCACATCGTAGTCTGCGGCCTGAATGATTTTCAGCAGGATATTCTCTACGTCCTCGCCTACGTAACCGGCCTCTGTCAGGGTGGTGGCGTCCGCAATGGCGAAGGGGACATTCAGAAGCCTTGCCAGGGTCTGGGCCAGCAGGGTCTTGCCGGAACCGGTTGGCCCCAGCATCAGGATATTGCTCTTCTGCAGCTCCACATCCAGATTTTTGGAGGCGAAGACTCTCTTATAATGATTGTAGACGGATACAGACAGGATTTTTTTCGCATCCTCCTGTCCGATGACATAATCATCCAGGATCCGGTGGATCTCCTCCGGCTTTAACAGGTTGATATCCGTGTTGTACATATAGTCGTTTCCGTACCTGCCGAACTCCTCTTCGAGGATTTCCCCGCAGATACCTACGCACTCATCGCAGATATACGCTCCGTCCGGACCTGCGATCAGCTTGCGGATCTGGTCCTCTGTTTTGTGACAGAAGGAGCATCTCACTTTATTATCTCTGTTTTTTTCTGCCATAAATCTCCTATGTTTTCCTCTCTCATCTGCAAAAGCGTTTCCACGCTTATATTTATGATATATATTTGCCAGTCTGCCTGCTGGCTTTTTCACGTAAGGAAAGGAAATCCCTTGACGCAAGACAAGACCCCTGAACGAAGGAGCGCTGTTTCAGCAGTCCCTGACAGGAGTCTTTTCTTAATTTCTGCCGTTTATTTATGTACTACCACGCCGTCGATCAGGCCATATGCCTTTGCTTCTTCTGCGGTCATATAGTTATCCCGGTCTGTATCCTTCTCTACGATCTCCAGAGGCTGTCCTGTGTTTTCTGCCAGGATGCTGTTCAATAATTTTTTTGTCTTGTTGATATGGTCCGCCACGATCGTGATCTCGGTTGCCTGACCCTGGGCGCCGCCGGAAGGCTGGTGGATCATGATGGTGGAATTCGGAAGAGCAAAGCGCTTTCCTTTGGTTCCGCCTGCCAGCAGAAATGCCCCCATACTGGCTGCCATACCGATACAGATCGTGGAAACATCACATTT
>JAFOJB010000205.1 GCA_017420455.1 Blautia sp. | reverse complement strand
TCTCTCCGTTCAGATTATAGGGATCGGAAGGATCAGATCCAAAATATCCCAGGATTTCCGTGCTGTCTTCATGGACATGTGCAGGCGGTCCTTCCATCGGCTGATAATACCAGATACACTCAATGCTGCAGGACCCTTCATTTACACTGGAATCCATCCAGGCAATACTCCGCCGGATATCCTGCGGCAGGCGATAATGCGTTAACTCCAGCGGCCTGGGGGTGCGCACAAATAAATGATCATATTTTCCCATAGAAACCTCCCAAGGTCAGTAATTCACGAACTCCTGTTTCACCGGCTGATACTCTTTTACAAGCTGCTCCCACGCACCCGGCAGCTGCAGGCGGATACAGGCTGGTCCGCCATGATCTCCGGAACCCGGCATGACTGCGCAGCGCGGCGTATCACTGCTCCCAGTGACAAAAACCTGCAGATGGTCAGCGGACCAGAATTTCCGGCAGCTGATGGAAGGATCCTTCAAGGGGAGCGGTACATATTTCGGGGCATGGTTATTGTCTGCCATCCATCGTACCGGAGAATTTCCGAAGGTCTTCCGCGCATATTCCGTAATATAGGCGGTGACGTCTTTTCTGGAGGAGAAGCCCGCTTCTTTCAGTGATTTTGCCCAGGCAGGCGAAATCAGGTAAGTACAGCCCGGGTCGAAGGCCCCTTTATCATCCGGAGAGCACATCTTCTTCAACGCGTCCACTGCAGAAGAACAGGAACCCAGGTAATCTCTGGAATGCGCCCATACCATGGTAATGGCGGAGTCTTCCCGGGAAAGGCCTGCTTCCACATGGTAAGGTTCCCAGGGAGAAGCCTCCTCGTTTTCTCCAAAGATCACGCCTCCCCTTGCCTCGTGCCCTGTGTAGGCGTTATCCTCCAGTCCCGGACGCACGCCGGAAATATTCATGATCATCAGGGCAATTGCCCGTGGAATCGTCACATTTGCCTGTCCATAGGGGCTCAGGAAATTATTGGTACAATTGAGACCGATGGCTTCCCGGATCGGGCCGTTCAGCATAAACACAGGAGCGAAACCGGCCACAGAACATGTCCATCCCACAATATGGACCTTCGGATCCACCATTGCCTGCACAGCCCCGATCAATACCGGCAGATGTGTCGGAAGGCATCCTGCCATCACCGCGTTGACTGCTATCTTCTCTACTGTCGCTTTTCCGAGCATAGGTGGAATTTCTGCCACTACGGTATCCGGGGAAAGATCCGTACCCCGCATCATCTCATCTACAGCTTCCCGGGTAGGAGGCACAATGGGCTGTCCATGATTCCATCCCATTTTGTAAAAATACGTATTGATTTCCTGGAAAGTTCCTGTAAATGTCTCCGCTGCATATTTGTTTCCCACTGCCTCCGGCGCCTTTTCCTCTTCCGGTGTCAGCGGAGATGTCAGTCCTTCGATCAGTTTATCGATCACCGGAACTACCTCCGGACGGATCAGATCATGAATGACATGGCTGTCAAGTTCCGGTTCAAAGGAAAGGTCTCTCAGCCCGCAAAGCACAAACCGGAGATGCGGCATATGCCGGGCGGACGCCCCACGTTTCGCTGAGCTTAAGATATCTCTTTTCTGCAGCATGACGGCGGGTTTACCCATCTGCTCCACAAAAGCCGTGTTGAAAGCATGGTACATGGCGCAGCTGCCTGCGTCTCCATAGGCTGCGATCACCCCGTCAACCTGGGAAAGCCATTCTTTGAATTTCGGAAGATAATCCGGATCATTCCGGATCTCCGAAGTATCTCTGGGGTACTGGAAATAGGAGAAACTGATATTCTGGTATTTTTTCCGCAGTTCGTTCTCTACCTCCCGGAGAATATACGGCGAATGGCCTTTAAAGTGGGAAAACATGCCGATATTCTTTCCTTCCAGAGTATCCAGCCTTCGATTCAGTCCCTTTGCAAAAGGGATATCTACCTCTGCCCAGGGACTTAATACAGTGTATTTTTCCATCATGATTCCCTCCTTCTGCCGATCTGTTACTGAAATGCGTACATGTGTCCTGCTGGCGCGAAGGTGTCAAACTCATAAAGCCATGCTCCATCCGTTCCGCAGCACAGCAAATACCCTTTTTTCTTTTCCGGATGGATCGCAAGGTTAGGACTCTTCATGCAATGATCGTCATACCGGTCTTCAATGACGACATTCGCGATGGGAATCCCCTCATCGTCTGTTACGATACAACGTCCACCATACATCATCGCCACATAGACATTGCCGTCGTCATCCACCTTCAGAGAGTCGCACATGTCACAGCCATTGGCATGGTAAACCCGTTTTACCCCCAGAAACATGGGACGGATCAGATGCTCCGGCGTAAGCTGGCAGCGAATGATCGTATTCGGAACCGTTTCCGCGGTCCAGAGATATTTTTCATCGGGAGAAAGGCCGATCCCATTGGGCGTCATCATATCTCCGCAGAGCTTAATACATTCCCGGTAATCGGATTCCTGCGTAAACTTGTACAGCCCGCCTTCATAATTCAGCGGAACATCATGGAAATCCGTAACATACAGATCCCCTGCGCTGTCAAAACAGATATCGTTGGGATGCAGATCCGGAATACCTGGCTGGTCCAGAAGATCCCGGATAAAATTCCCCTCCGGCGAAATAACCGGAAAGCCTCCTTTGATATCACACAGGAAAATGCGTCCGTCCCTGTGGATGGCCACCCCGATCAGATGACCATGATCCTGCTCATAGATGGTGGAAACCTGTTTGTCCTGGGTGATCTTCAGGATTTTCGGATTCTCACCCACTGGTTTTACACCCATGATCAGGTTTCCCTGTCTGTCAAACTCCGCCCCTTCAACAGTACCCGGACCACTGGTGGGCGGTCCGACCTGTACCCATTTTTTCGCAATGAAGGTTGGAAGACTCCGCAGTTCCGGCGGGAGCAAGTGCGTTCTCATATAATCCCTCCTCATCCTGGAATGATGCCATTTTTACCGGAATCATAGCTTCTCAGTGAATGAACAATGTCAGAATCAGTGCGATCAGCGAATATACCGTGGGAAGCACACAGTTTGAGATCAGCAGATATTTATACCCGGTCTTGATATCATATCCATACACGGGGATCATGGCATTGACAAAGCTGTTGTGCGGAAGCGTATCCCAGGAAGCGGAGGTGATCACGATGAGACGCTGCGCAGCTCCCATGTTGATCCCCATCTCCTGCAGTTTTTCCTTGAACACACCGATAAAGGACAGCGCGCCGGAAGAACCGTTTGCCATGATGGCGACCATGAGCATTGTTCCAAGCCACATGATAACATAAGGATTGATGGAGCTGTTGGAAAGCGCGCTCGCCAGTCCGCTGATCGCGGGTGTCTGCGCTACAACGCTGGCAAAACCGTACATGACGCAGGCTCCGACCATGCCGGGCATTACCATGACGATCTGTTTTGACATTTCCTTCAGAACATTCACGCCAGGTTTAATATACCGGAAATTAAGGACATACAGAAGCGCGGTACTGATGACTGTCGCGTACACAACTCCCTGTGTTCCGTCGCCCTTCAGGATAAACACAAACACAAAAACAAATCCGAGAAGAACGATCAGAGGGAGCAGTGAAAGCCAGAAATTCGGAAGTTCATCGTCCTGGCGGAGCTTTCCGTCTTCGTTGCCGGTTCCATCGTATCCGATGCCTTTATTTCTGGCGTCTTTGATCAGGTGATTGATGTATATTCCCACAAGGACAACACCGCAGACTGCTGTGATAATACCTACCGCCGCACCGGAGTAGATGTCTACCCCCATGGCCTGAGATGTCAGCAGGTTATTCAGTGTAGTAGCGCCCGGCAGGACCTGCTGGGAAATGACCATTGTTCCGGCAACCGCGACCAGGCAGACATACCTGGGACAATTCGCCCTCTTGGCAAGTCCGAAGGAAATATAACTCATCAGTACCCACGGAACGGCACCGGTTGCCGCCAGAAGCATATTTGCGATGATCAGAGGCCAGTACCAGTTGGTGGAACCAAAGGTTTTTACAAATCCCTTTCCTATGGACTCCGCCGCCCCGGTGGCATCCAGTACGCCTCCGAAGCAGCCTCCTACCACAAACAGGAAGAAAAAGCCCCGGCACATTGTTCCAAAGGCTGTGGGGAAATTCGTAAAAAACGAAGTTACAAAGCCGTCCGGAACGCAGAAAGAAACAAGTGCTGCTGCGACGGTTCCGGAGAGGATGGGGCTGACTCCTTTCATTCCGAAGTAGATGAGGAGTGCCACACAGATCAGAATCATGATCAACGAAACGGGAACAGTTTGCATAAAGTATGCCTCCTTTCATAAATTCGCACAATATATACGCAAAACGTGTTTTGTAATTACAATTATCGTATACGGACTATCTGAATTCAAGTCTCCAGGGTGCCAGATTTAACGGAAAATCAAATCAAACTGCAGCCTTGATTTCAGGGGAAATACAGATTATACTATAGATACTGCATCCTTTCCAACCATGTTTTCAATTCGAAAATCCGATTGATCGGCAATTTGCTGATGACACCGGCGTCAGTAGCAGGAGGATCTCATGGATACAGACAGCATCAGATATTTTCTCAGAACCGCTGAGCTGCAGCATTTCACCAATGCCGCAAAAGAGTTGAATGTCTCCCAGTCCACATTGTCCGCTCACATAAAGAAGCTGGAAAATGAACTGGGCTGTTCTTTGTTTGACCGGATCGGAAAGCATGTCTATCTGACAGAATATGGCATGATCTTTACCAGACATGCCAGAAAGCTCCTTATGGAGTATGATAAGGCCAGAAAGGAGCTGGCAGATCTCTATGATAAAAAGGAGTGGCATGTAACCTTTACCATGCCTCCGCTCAGTTCCT
>JAFOJB010000204.1 GCA_017420455.1 Blautia sp. | reverse complement strand
GCAGGCCGACGAAATCTGCATGGACTATGCAACACTGAAGACCCAGGGTCTGCATTACTCGGATGCATGCGCACAGGGCAACATCGGTATGCTGAACATGGGTTCCTGGTTCATCGGCCCTCTGATCAACAAGATCGCTACCGGTGAGTACACCGACTGCGCCAACTGGGGTATGGTAAAATATCCGCACGCAGAGGGCGTAGAGGCAGGCTCCACACTGGCAACCATCACCGCTCTGGCACTGCCCACAACCGCTCCGAACAAGGATCAGGCCTGGGATTTCATTAAATTTGTGACCGGAGAAGAAGGCGCCAAGGTTCTGGCCGGCACAGGAAGCATTCCTGCCATCACCAACGACGATGTCATCGCCCTGATCTCCGCTATGGACGGTTATCCCCAGGATGAAAACTCCAAAGAAGCTCTGAAGACCAGCCATACCTATCTGGAAATGCCTGCCAGCGACAAGTCCTCCGAGATCGAGACTGTCCTGAACGAGCAGCACGACCTGATCATGACCGAGTCCACCTCCATCGAAGATGGTATCGCAGCCATGAACGAAGGCGTACAGGCGATCCTGAATCAGTAAGCCTCAAGTACCCGCAGCAGCCGCATGGCTGCAGGAGCCGAATGGCTCATTCAGGCGGGAATCAGCAGATCTCCGGGAAAGTCGTACAGGTCTTTCCGGCAGCATCTGATCATACAATTCGCATGAAGCGGGGATACCTTCCGCAGCTTATCCTTAGTAAGTCTGCAGAGGGTATCCCTCTTTTAAAGGGGAAAAAGGATGCCTTCCTCTTTCCTGCTCTTACTCTGACCTTTTGACTGCCGCTGCATCATTTTCTGAAAGAAAGGAATTATTATGGCTTCTATTTCGATCACCGATCCGGAAAAAGCCCACCGGAGACGGAAAAGGAAACAGGCTCTGGTGGCATATTCCTTCATTGCCCCAAACTTTATCGGCTTTGCCATTTTCACACTGGGTCCTATCATCCTGGCCTTTATCATCGCCTTCACCGAATGGGACGGAAACAACGCCATGCGTTTTATCGGCATGCAGAATTTCACCACCATCTTTACCGATGACCGCTTTGTTTCCGCGCTGAAGAATACCCTGGTCTACAGTGTTTTCACGGTTCCCATCACCCTGGCCATGGCGCTTGGCCTTGCCATCCTCCTGAACCAGCCCATCAAAGGGCGGAATTTCTTCCGTACCGTCACGTTCTTCCCCTATGTGGCATCCCTGGTGGCAGTGGCCGCCGTGTGGAACATGCTCTTCACCCCGGCCAAGGGCGGCATCGTCAACCAGTTTCTGATGAATGTCCTGCACATGGCGCCTTCCAAATGGGCAGCCGCGCCGAAGACGGTCATGCTCACCATCATCATGTTCTCCGTCTGGAAAAACATGGGTTACTACATGGTCATCTACCTGGCCGGACTCCAGGGGATCAGCGAAGACCTTTATGAAGCCGCCAGTCTGGACGGGGCCAACGCCATGCAGCGTTTCCGCTATGTGACCCTTCCCCAGCTGAAGCCCACCACCTTCTTCGTCACCATCATCCTGACCATCAACTGCTTCAAGGTTTACGATATCGTATATATGCTGGCCGGCGGCTCCAACGGCATCATCAACAAGAGCGCCATCGTCCTGGTCTATTATATCTACGAGGAAGCCTTCCGCAACTGGAAGCTGGGGCAGGCGTCCGCCTCGGCGATCATACTGTTCCTCATCGTTCTGATCATCACCCTGGTACAGTTCCGCGGTGAAAAGAACTACGCCAACGACTGAGAAAGGAGAATGTGAACATGAAAAGCAAATCCGCGAACCGCAGAATCGCAAAGATCATTATTTACCTTCTCCTTGTCCTTCTCGCCTTTATCATGCTGGTGCCCTTTGTATGGATGATCACCGCATCGCTGAAATTCAACAAGGATATCTTCGTGATCCCCTATCAATGGCTGAATCCGGCTCCCCGCTGGCAGAATTACGTGGATATCTGGACGAAGATCCCCCTGGCCCGTTTCACCCTGAACACGGCAAAGCTGACCATCATCGTCACTCTGCTCCAGCTCTTTACCTCCAGCTTTGCGGCCTACGCCTTCTCCAAGCTCCAGTTCAAAGGCCGGAATGCCCTGTTTCTCGCCTATGTGGCCACCATCGCCGTGCCCTGGCAGGTCTACATGGTGCCTCAGTTCATGTTCATGCGCAGGCTGGGCCTTGCAGATACCCACCTTGCCATCATCATCCTTCAGGCCTTCTCCGCCTTCGGAGTTTTCCTGATGCGCCAGTTCTATGAGGGCATCCCGGATTCTCTGTGCGAAGCAGCCCGGATCGACGGCATGAGCGAATACCAGATCTACCTGAAGATCATGCTGCCGCTTTCCAAACCGGCGCTTTCCACCCTGATCATCTTCACCTTTGTAAATACCTGGAACGACTTTTTAGGACCCCTGATCTATCTGACCACGGAATCCAAGAAGACATTGCAGATCGGTCTGAAAATGTTCATCTCCCAGTATTCCGCGGAGTACGGGCTCATCATGGCCGCCTCGGTGCTCTCTTTGATCCCCGTGCTGATCGTTTTCCTGGCGCTCCAGAAATATTTTGTGGCCGGCATTACCACCGGTGCTGTAAAGGGGTAATCGGAATGAATACAAAATGGATCGATAAAGAAACGCTCCTTTCCGCCCCGATGCTCGACCGGGAAACCGCCTCCTCGGCACTTTTCTCCTGCATCGACAAGGTGGACGCTTCCCTGGATTCGTATAAGGGGCTGTTCCCCGGGCCGGCAAGTGAGGGGCTCTTCTACAGGGCCGGAGAAAACCGCGGCTGGACCACCGGCTTTTTCACCGGGGAGGTCTGGCTCTCCTTCGAAAACATGCCGGAG
>JAFOJB010000203.1 GCA_017420455.1 Blautia sp. | reverse complement strand
GAAAGAGGAATTGACGAGGCGGTGAAGCTGATTCTTTCTGAAAGCAACACTTTGTTTCAATCCCTGACGAAAATTCTGAACAATTATCCGGAACTGAAAAAGGCGATCCGCAGCATTCTGATGGAAGGAACAAAACTGACGTATAATGCACAGCAGGATGCTATTGTTCAGTTGGAGATGTATGGCCTGATCAGGTACGATCACAATACTGTCAGGGTTGCAAACAGGATTTTTGAAACGATGCTTTATAATCTTTTCCTTTCCGAAGAAGAGCTGAGAAACAATGTATTCTCCAGAGAGGGCGCTCTGACGAAAAGCATCTTTACAGAGAATGGGAAACTGAATGTCCGCCTGATCCTTGAGCGGTTTATAAAAACATGGCATCAGATTTACGGGCCTCTTGATGAGAAATTCAAAGAAAAGGACGGAAGGGAGTATTTTCTTCTCTATCTGAAACCTGTGATAAATGGTACAGGGAACTATTATATTGAAGCACAGACCAGAGACCAGAAACGTACGGATGTCATTATCGATTATCTGGGGCAGCAATATGTTATAGAGCTGAAAATCTGGCATGGCGAGAGGTATAACGCAGAAGGAGAGAAGCAGATTTGCGAATACCTGGATTACTTTGGGTTATCCACAGGATATATGCTGAGCTTCAATTTCAACAAGAATAAGGAAACCGGTGTCAGACTGGTGCAGATCGGAGAAAAGCTCCTGTATGAAGGCATCCTCTGAGAAAAGGAGGGAAAATGAATTATTGTCATCCCCACCAGTTACAGTTCACGCAGAATCCTGCCTGGTTTGATATAGATTGTTGACATTACCTTGGATACCGTGATAGAATAATCTTCTAGGAATAGTTTTCAATATTTTTATCAGGAAAATATAAAAAGAAAAGGGTAAAGAAATGGATAATACGGAAAAGCAAGTAATGGTCAATACAATGCAAAATGACGCCGAAGAGACAATCGATCTGCTCGAGGTCCTTCAGGCAATGAAAAAAAAGTTCTGGCTTCTGATCCTTGCCGCGTTGGTTGGTGGATGTATTGCCTGGGCTTATACGGCGTTTCTTGTAACTCCCATGTATACATCTACAGCCAGTGTACTGGTGCTTCCGAAAGAGCAGGAGTACTCCTCTGTATCTGACCTTCAGTATGGAACATCTCTTACCAGCGATTACAAAGTACTGATCAACAGCAGCGCGGTTATCAGCAAGGTAGAAGACAACCTTGAGATCACACCGGATATCAAATATTCTGTTTCCGTTGAAAATCAGACAAATACCAGAATTCTTCTGATTTCTGTAAAATGTAACGACGCCGTCGAAGCCAAGCATATTGTAGATGAGATTGCAAGGGTTTCCAGTGAATATATAGCCGAGAAAATGGAGGTTACTGCTCCGAAGGTGATCGAGGAAGGGAAGGTTCCATTATCCCAGTCTTCCCCGAATATGCTCCGTAATCTGGAAATCGGCGCTCTGATCGGTCTTCTCATTGCTGTA
The DNA here is from genome assembly GCA_017420455.1 of Blautia sp. GTDB lineage: Bacteria > Bacillota > Clostridia > Lachnospirales > Lachnospiraceae > Blautia_A. The sequence goes on along the minus strand of JAFOJB010000203.1, from coordinate 807 downwards.
CTGATCGTTGTCCTTCAGGTAGTTCTGAATGATACCATAAAATCCGGAGATGATATGGAAAAATATCTGGGCATTTACCTGCTTGCTTCCGTACCTGACAGAAAAGACTACATCAATACGAAGAAGTCCGGAAAAAAAGGAAAGAAGCGTTCCTGAGAGGACGAAATTGTGAGGAGAACAGACAGATATGAAAAAAATAACAATGAATGATATCCGGAAACAGGATTATTATTATAATGAAGCAATAAAAACACTGTGCGCGAATGTGCAGTTTTCCGGGAAGGATATCAAGACCATCCTTCTTACCAGCTGCTTCCCGAATGAAGGAAAAAGTGATATTGCTTTTTCCCTCAGCAAGGAACTTGGTGAAATCGGAAAAAAAGCCCTTCTTCTTGATGCAGATATCAGAAAGTCCGCTTATATGACCAGGTTCAAAGTAGACCAGAAGGTAGCCGGGCTCAGTGAATTCCTGAGCGGACAGGTGGGCGTCCAGGATGTGCTTTATGCTACCAATTTTCCGGGTATGCATGTCATCTTTGCAGGAAGGACTGCCCCGAATCCTTCCGGTCTTCTTGGAAGCGAGACCTATGCGGATCTTGTAAAAGAGCTTCGTGATTTCTATGATTATATTGTCATCGATACCCCGCCCATTGGTACTGTCATCGATGCCGCCATCGTGGCAGAGCACGCCGATGGAGCGATTCTTATTGTAGAGAGTGAAGCTGTCAGCTACAAGACAGCTCAGAAAGCCATGGCCCAGATTCAGATGACAGGCTGCCAGATTATCGGCGGTGTCCTGAACAAAGT
>JAFOJB010000202.1 GCA_017420455.1 Blautia sp. | reverse complement strand
GGGCCGTTAATGTAGGCTTCCATCGTTACCTTCTTTTTTCTTCCAAACATGATCTTAATCTCCCTTCCTTTGGTGTGGTGGTGTTTGCTCCCCTCTGCCTTCGTCCTGACTTCGGTCTTTTCTTCCGCTTCTGTCTTCGTTCTGCCTCTGATTTCTTCTTCAGCCTCTGTCCTGGTCCGGGCTCTGGCTCCCGGCTCTGTCCCCAGCAGGTTGTCGATCTCCTCTATGGCACAGCAAAGACGTTCAAACCCTTCTGCCGTGTCTCCTGCGCCAGAGAGGGCCAGAACATAATCCGGAGCTTCCATCTCCATTTCCAGGTGATACTTTTCCCGCAGAAGATGGAAAAGATCATCCCCGGTAAGAGCGGTTCCCGCTGTCGAAAGGAGAAGTCTGGAGGGGTCGAAGCCGAAAACCGCGCTGCTCCTGGAAATTTCCGGTGTCACAAGGCGGATCCTCTTCCCTCTGCTCAGCCTTTCTCTTGCTTTTTCCAGCCGCGCTGTATATGCCTTAAACATCTCTCTTCCCCGGTTTTCCAGCAGCCGTATGCAGGAGTCCAGAGAAGCCATCAGGATATAGGAGGGACTTGAGGTCTGGTAAATGGACAGAAACCGTTTCAGTCTTTCACAGTCTATACGGCAGGTACACCTGTGAATCAGCGCAGTCTGGGTGAGACTCGGAAGAGTCTTGTGCACACTGTGCACCACCACATCCGCTCCCATTCTTACTGCTGACACAGGAAAACGGTCCGAAAAAATAAAATGCGCTCCGTGGGCTTCATCCACGATGAGCGGCAGACCTCTTTTATGCAGGCATTCTGCAATAGCCCCGATATCTGAAACCACCCCGTCATAGGTAGGCGAAGTCAGGATCATCCCCCTGATCCGGGAATCCTCCCGAAGAGCTTTCTCCACCTTTTCAGGCGAAATGCCTCCATTCAGAAGAATTCCGCCGGTCATCTCAGGCGGTATTTCTTCCGGATAAATATAAACGGGAACCAGTTCTCTCAGATAAATGGCATGGTATACGGATTTGTGGCAATTTCTTGCAGCCAGTACCTTATCTCCCTTCTGGAACGCCGCCGAAATGGCAGAAAGCAGACAGGCACTGCTGCCGTTTATACTGAAGAAACTTTCCTTTACTCCATAAAGAAATGCCGCTCTCTCCTGGGCCGCCTTCAGGATTCCCTCCGCATGGTGCAGATTGTCAAACCCGGTGATCTCTGTGATATCCATTTCGAAGGGCAGTCCCTGATACTCTTTATTTCTCTTGTGTCCCGGCATATGGAAGGGATATATGTCCTCCTTCTCATATGCCAGGAGCTTCTCCAGCAATGATTCTCCGTTTTTTCCGGAATTCTGAAAAAAGCTGTCGTGCTGCATATTTTTCTTTCTCCTGTCTGCCGTTCACGGTTCATGGCCTGTGCTTTCCTGTTGACTTTCTTCGTTTTCCGCCTTACATTTATAGGAAAACGGACAAGACGGGGAGGAAAGAACAAATGCAGAATCCAAACATTATCCTGATCGGGATGCCGGCTTCCGGGAAAAGCACAGTGGGCGTCATTCTTGCCAAAATCCTGGGTATGGATTTTCTGGATACCGATCTGGTGATCCAGAAAAAAGAAGGCCTTCGTCTGGAGGAGATCATAACGCAAAAAGGAACGGAAGGCTTTCTGGCCGTGGAGGAAAAGGCTGTAACAGCTGTCAATGTGTGCAATACGGTCATTGCCACAGGCGGAAGTGTTGTTTACAGCGAAGCCGCCATGCGCCACCTGAAAAAGGACGGTATCACCTTCTACCTGAAGGTTGAAAAGGAAGCTCTGTTTCGGCGCCTTTCAGACGTCAGACAAAGAGGCGTTGTCCTGAAACCCGGAGAAACCCTGGAAGCCCTGTACAACGAACGCATCCTTCTCTATGAAAAATACGCGGATCATATCGTTTCCGAAGACGGATTCACCATCGAGGATACCGTGCAGGAAACGATCCGCCAGCTGGAAGGTCACATTTTGAACCGATAACCCACGCCCCAGATGGTTTCAATGTACTGCGGCCGGGCGGAATTAAATTCGATCTTCTCACGGATCTTCTTGATATGGACAGTGACAGTGGCGATATCTCCCAGAGATTCCATATCCCAGATCTCCCGGAAAAGCTCCTCCTTCCGGAAGACATGGTTTGGATGTTCTGCCAGAAAGGTCAGCAGATCAAACTCCTTCGTGGTGAAGCTGGTCTCCTCCCCGTTCACCCAGACCCGTCTTGCTGTCTTATCGATCTTCAGTCCCCGGATCTCGAGGATCTCATTTTTCTGTACCCGGGCGCTTACCAGCCGGTTGTACCTGTCCAGATGCGCTTTCACCCTGGCAACCAGCTCGCTCGGGCTGAAAGGTTTTGTAATATAGTCGTCCGCTCCCATCCCCAGGCCTCTGATCTTGTCGATATCATCCTTTTTCGCGGAAACCAGGATGATCGGGATATTCTTTTCCTCCCGGATCTGCCTGCAGATTTCAAATCCATCTATCTCCGGAAGCATCAGGTCCAGAATCACCAGGTCCACATCCTCATGGAGCGCCATGGACAGGCCTTCATCTCCGCGGGCAGCGATCCTTACGCGAAACCCGGAAAGTTCCAGATAATCCCTTTCCAGATCAGCGATCGTCACTTCATCTTCAATAATCAATATCCTGCCGTTCATCTTTCTGCATACTCCTCCATCATCCGTCCTCTGCCTGTCTCTTCGCTCTTTCTTTTCCTTCTGAAATAGATAAGTATATCATAGATGACCTGTTATTGCAAATCTTTTCCGATTTCATTCCTTACTGCTTTATACAATCTTAATTTTCCCGGCCAATGCCTTAACACATTTCTCTGTCTTCTGGCAAAAAACACGGGCAAGGTTCTGACACACACCTATATCACCCAGAATATCTGGGGAAGGAGCTGGGACAATGATATCGCCTCCCTCCGGGT
>JAFOJB010000201.1 GCA_017420455.1 Blautia sp. | reverse complement strand
GGGAGAACGACATCATCACAGACCTTCTTTCTCTGGTAAAGATGGATAAAAAGGCGGCAGATATGAATATCCGGCATATGAATATCAATCTGCTGCTGGAGAATATCCTGAAAAGACTCCGTCCCATCGCAAATACCAGAAAGATCGACCTGATCCTGGACAGCTACCGGCCTGTGGAGGCGGATGTGGATGAGGTGAAATTCACCCTGGCCATCAGCAATCTGGTGGAGAACGGGATCAAGTATAATGTGGACGAGGGCTGGGTGCGGGTGACCCTGAACGCGGATCATAAGGATTTCTATGTCACGGTGGCGGATTCCGGCCTGGGAATCCCTCAGGACTCCATGGATAAGATCTTCGAGAGGTTCTACAGAGTGGACAAATCCCATTCCAAGGAAATCGGAGGTACCGGCCTTGGCCTTGCCATCACAAAGAGCGCCGTTGTCATGCACCGGGGCTCCATCAAGGTGGAGAGCAAGGAAGGGGAAGGCTCGGCCTTTACGGTGCGGATCCCCCTGAATTACATCTCGCAGGATCTTGCAGGAAAGGTGTGACGGAAGGAGACGGATTGTGTTTTCGAATAAGAAACGGATCATTTTGAAAGCGCCGGCAAAGACCGCGGTTCTCCTTTTCCTCTCATTGAGTTTTCTGGTCCTTATATACGGCATGGAGGCGTACGCACAGCAGTCCATGGATCCGGAAAAAAGATATTATTTTTACTATGTGGATCCTACGGAAACCCTGCTGGAAAGAGAAACCTTCAGGCCTCTGGACGAAAGCACCGAGGGGATGCTTTCGGAGATCACGGCGCACATCAACAATGAAGAGGGAACGTCCACGCATCTGATCCTTCCGGACGATGTTGCGGTTCTCCGGTATGTGCTGCAGGATGGAAGCCTGCAGCTGGATTTCTCCGGGACCTATCGGAATATGAGCCGTACCAGGGAAATTCTGGTACGGGACGGGATCGTAAAGATGTTCCTGCAGATTCCCGGAGTATCCCAGGTTTCCTTCACAATCGAGGGGGAAGCCCTGACAGACGCAAAGGGCAGTATCGTCGGCCCCATGCATCAGGAATCCTTTGTGGAGCATGCCATAAAGGGAATAGATGATTTCCGGTATGAAACCTTCACTCTGTACTTTGTGGACAAGGATGGAAAAAAACTGGTTCCGGAAAGACGGAGAGTGTATTATAAAAGCAGTATCCCAAAGGCAAGAGTAGCCCTGGAACAGCTGGTAAACGGGCCGCTGGAAATCGGCAGTTATCCTACGGTCCCGGGGAATACCACGCTGAATTCGGTCCTGGTTTCGGACAAGGTCTGTTATGTGGATTTCAACAGTGTTTTTTCCGAATATGCGATGGAGAATCTGAAAGAGACGATTCCCATCTATTCCGTTGTGAATACGGTGATCGACGCCACCGGCGCGGAAAAGGTGGAAATCTCCATCGATGGAAGGACAGACCTGAATTTTGGAGAGCACACGGCGCTGTATCAGTTCTTTCACTGGAACCAGGAGGTCATTCGGGAGGAAGAGGGGATGTAAAACGTGAGGGGAAGACCGCTGCTTCTCCTTTGCCTGCTCCTTGCGGCAGGGATTTTTTTCGCAGACCTTACGGGGATTGTTCCGGTGCGGGGCAATCCCCGGCGGGGACAGGTAACACAGGCTCTTGGGAGCCTGCCTTCCTCTGCGCAGCTGGCAGGAGAAGTAAAAGCAGTAAAGATCACCGATACTGCAGGCCAGCTTATTCTTTACAATTCTTACCTGATGAGTCCATCAGGGAAAATTCCCATTTATAATGTCATCGTGTATATAGACGCCGGTCAGGCCCGGAATCTGGAGATCCCTCTGGGAACTCTTCTTCTGGTGTCCGGAGAGCTTTCCGAAATTGAGGGAAGGACAAATCCGGGAGAATTCGACAAAAAGCAGTATTATTCCTGCAGGAAGATCTATTACCAGCTGCGAAAAACGGCTGTTCTGAAAGCGCGGCAGGAGGAGGGGTCTCTTCGTGAGGCGCTGCAATGGTTCCGCACCCGCCTTCATGGGAGTCTTTTACTTACCGCGAAGGATGACGCGGCCTTTTTCCAGGCTCTGCTGCTGGGAGAAAGAGAAGAGCTTTCTCAGGATGCGAAGCTTCTCTTCCAGCTGGCAGGGATCCTGCATATCCTGAGCATTTCCGGTCTTCATATCCAGTTCCTGGGAATGGGTCTGTACAGGCTGCTTCGGAAAGCCTGTCTTTCCATGGTCCCGGCCGGCCTTCTTTCCATTCTGTTTATTCTTCTGTACGGTATTCTCACAGGCAGCAGTGTTTCCGCCATGAGAGGCCTGTGCATGTTCTTTGTATCCATCTTTGCCCGGATCCTGGGCAGAGTCTACGATCCCTTGTCTTCCCTGTCCCTGACAGCCATTCTGATTCTCGCCGATTCTCCGGCCTATCTGTTCGACCCTTCTTTTCTGCTTTCCTTCGGTGCTGTCTGCGGCGCTGCGCTGGAAAGTGCCAGGACTGAGAGGCAGAGACGCAAGGAGCTTTGGGGAAAGGAGAAGGGACAGAAAAAAGGGAGAAGAAGAGAAAGGCAGGATATCCTCGAAAAATCCATGGGTTCTCTTAAGATGGGGCTCTCTGTTTTCCTGCTGGTCCTCCCGGTTACGCTTTCGGCCTATGGAGAAGTGTCCTTATCCGGACTTCTGCTGAATCTTCTGGTGCTTCCTCTGACAGGAATTCTTTTTGGCAGCGCCATGGGCAGCGCCTGCCTTGGCCTGGTATGTCCGGGGGCAGGAATTCTGGCGGCCTTCCCCGGGAGAGCCGTGCTTTCCTTCTATGAATTTCTGGCGGAGGGGGCCGCGCGTTTCCCGTACGGAATCTGGATGCCCGGATGCCCTGACGGCGTCCGGATCCTGGGGTATTACGCGGCTCTGCTGCTGGGAACAGGGAGCTTTCTCTGGTGCAGGGAAAGAAGAATGGAAAGGGTCTGGAAAAAGATGTCCGCAGCTGATGGCAGGGTGCTGCACCGTCCTGGCTGTCCTCAT
>JAFOJB010000200.1 GCA_017420455.1 Blautia sp. | reverse complement strand
GCATTATAAACAATCTGTTCATCAATGAAAACGGCAATCTCTTTACCATAAAGCAGTTTTTCAAACTGAATCTTGATCTCTGCGGAACCTCTTCTCAACAAGTGACTGATCAGGCCGTTCCCGCTGGAATTTGCCCAGTAAGGTCCAACCTTTCCCTCGTTAAGATAGTAAGTCACAGACCAGGGATTATAAATATCCTTCACATTCCCAAAAGCGAATCCATCGTACCATCTCTTTACATCTGCCTGTTCCTTTTCGCCAAAGCCCTGCTCAGTCATGGCCCGGAACACTTCTTCTTCCGTAAATCCAAAAGAAGCGGCATACTGGCTGGAGGTAGTGGTATTCACTGTCAGATTGTTTAAGTCAGAAAAAACCGATTCTTTACTGATCATGGTGATACCGGTCAGGACGGCTCTTTCCAGAGAGGGATTCGTCTTAAAAGTATTATTGAAAAGAGCGCTGATATAAGCCACCGACTCATCCCAGAAACCGTTGACGTAAGCTTCCTGCAATGGCGTGTCATATTCGTCCAGAAGGATCAGGACTTTCTTTCCATAGTACTGATACAGCCAGTCGCAGAGCTTTTTCAAAGAAACTGCCGCCAGATCGTCATTCATTTCGGCAGTGACATCCTGAAAGAACTTCCGGTCTGAATCTGTAAAAAAACCCTCTGTCAGAAGCCAGTTGTACTGGTTGCAGGTATCTGCAATCAGCCGGTTGATGCTTCTCCTTGTATTCTCAAAAGAAGTCTGCTTAATTCCGGCAAAAGAAAGAAACAATACCGGATAAACTCCCTGCAGTTCCCTGTATTTATTTTCGTTCCAGATGGAAAGCCCTTCAAAAAGATCTGCCCGTCCGGCATATTTATTGGAGAAAAAGCAGTTCAGCATCGACATGTTAAGCGTTTTCCCAAAGCGGCGCGGGCGGGTGATCAAGGTGACAATGTCTTCTCCATCCCACCACTCACGGATAAAATCCGTCTTATCGATATAAAAATGCATCTTTTTGCCGCAGGGCTTCGAAATCCTGAATTCCGACCGCGATCTCTTTCTTCATGCTTTCACGTCCCCTTTTCTCCCATTTCCAGCCTTTCGATCCGGCAGGTATGCGTTTTTTCTTTTTCATCATAATTGATCCCGACGAACAGAAGGTTCCCCTTATAGCGGGAAAGAGCGTCGAAGTACTGACGGTCTCTGATCTGGTCAATGGCGCTCTCGGCACAGTCATTGCGCTTCAGTTCTATGATCATGGCAGGGTCGTTTTCGTTAAAAGGAATAAAGACTACGTCGGCAAAGCCTTTTCCTGCGGTCATTTCACGGATAACCGTATAACGGTTCAAGGCATAAATGTAAGCCAGATAGACAGCGCTCTGCAGAGCATCCTCGTTATTGTAGCTGCGGTTGCTGGTGACATGAATGTGGGAAATATCCAGCGCCCTGGCAACCGCCTCTTCGTTGCCGGCAAGGGTCTCGGCCAGCAGTTCTCTGGAGGACTCGATAATCTGAGAAGTAACCGCATAATCCTCATCCGTCTCGATGGCATTAAACCATTCCTGGCGAACTTCCTTATTGGGAATGCGGCAGGTCCGATCTTCAAGATTATAAGCCAGATATCCCAGGTGGATCAGGAAAGTGAAAAGATCATCCTTTGTGTGAAAGGAAGTCATGGTGTTCATGTATCGGGTGACATTGACCTCAATGCTTTCACCGGCAAGCATCCGGATGACATCATCCCTGGTTCCGGAAAAATTCTGGCGGATACGGTCAGATATGGCCTCGTAGGACGAAGTTTTTCCCCAGAATCCATCGAATGTTTTTCTGGTGAGACATTTTACTACGGATTCAGGGTTGTAGATATCGAGGCCCTGCAGGGAATAACCGTCATACCACCGCTGACATTCCCGAAATTCTACGCCATGTTCACTGCATAATTGTTCCACTTCCCGGGATGTAAAACCCGTATAAGGAGCAAGCACACCGGCATCTAAAATGGTATATTCTTCAAAATTATTCAGCTTAGACTGCATTTTGTCCCGGACGATGGGCAGGATTCCGGTAAGGTAAGCCAGAGCTATTGCAGGCCGGACCGTGTCGCTTTTAAACAGGCCGTTCAGGAAAGAGAGATACTTGGAAAAAAGACCGGGCTCTGCCTGTTCCCGCACCAGGACATCATATTCATCGATGAGGAGGATAAAGGGTTCCCTCTTCGCGGAATACACTCGCAGAATACTTTTGGCCAAAGAATCTTTTTCCCTGATTACGACATCCGGGAATGCTTCGGAAAGCTCTTCTTTGATTTCTTCCGTCAGATCCTGGAGCATTTCTTCCTTGTTTATGGCATTCTGGTATTCACTGTTCATGTCAATTTTGATGACATTATATTGATTCAGCTTATCGGGAAAACCCGGCTGAGACGCAATCTGGTAAGGAGAAAACAGATCCCTGGAATCGCAGCCCCTGGAATAATAGGCGCTGAGCATGTTCCCCGCGATTGTCTTTCCGAAGCGCCTGGGTCTGGAAATACAGATATATGAATTCCCCTTGTCAATAAACCGGTTTATTTCCCGGATCATCATTGTTTTATCAACAAAGATATCAGCGGAAGTGATTTTCTTAAAAACCTCATTTCCCGGATTCAAATAGATTCCCATGAACAATCCCTCCTTTCCACTTACATTCACCCCTGCCCTGGCCAGACTGGTTTTTACACATAGAAAAAGCGGTTAAACCGTCCAGATATATACATTTTTTCATAAACAGATATATTTGGATCGTTTTTTACACGGAGCCGCTCCAGTTCAGCTTTGGATGCCGGTACTATGTTATTGAGCAGGAACCAGGTACGGCATGCGATGCCGGCGAAAGCCTGCGGCGAATAAACCTCAGCCTCATGTGGAAGAATTTTCCCTGTCTCATGGCCTTTCGGGGCGGCCTCAACACTATCTATGTCTGCAAAAAAAGCCACGTCGGTTTTGGGAATATAAAACAGAAGCTGAGTCACGTTCGAGATATTCCGGAGGTTTGTAGGGATATCGGTTGAGTAGTATACTTTTCCTTTCTCCTTATATACGTCTTCATGCATTTTTAAAATCTGAACGGGGGTATAGATCCTTCCGTCGAGATTGATCGTCTGCAGCTTCAACGCAAGCCCCTGCGCCATCATTCCCTGATCTGTCTGCATATAAACACTCCTTTCATTGGCCGATATAATAAAATACTCATGTACTTCCGACGACTGAATACAACAATATTATAAATAAGAACAACTAAAGTCAAGAGAAAATAACAGATTAATGGATGGAAAATATCTGATCATCAGAAACGGTATGCAAATGTTTAATAATGACCAGTGCAATATCACACTGGTCATTGATTCGGAGAAACAATACCGGATAAACTCCGGTGTTACAGTCCCCAGCCGGTGAGGCCGTGAACTGTAACAAAAAGCCTTGAAAAATAAGGATTTGGGGGTTGACAATATAGGGAGGATACCCTCCGGCTGGAGCAGCAAAAAAGCGATCCAGCTCAACAGGACCTTGTCCGGATCACAGATTCTCAGGGCGAAAAGGAGCGGGAACGGGATAAATGTTACCTGGACACTGAATACAAAGGTGCAGGGATATCAGCTGCAGTTTGCCGACAATATCAGATTTTTAAAGGCAAAATCCGCCTCCGTTGCTTCCAGCAGGAAGACCAGCTTTACAAGAAACGGCCTTACCGCCGGCATGGGCTGGTATGCCCGGATCCGAACCTTCCAGACAGCGGATAATGGAGAGAGATATTACTCGGAGTGGAGCGACCCAGTGTATCTGATACGATAGTGACCTGCGGCAGCAGCCGAAAACGCATCAGTAATTCATACATATCAGAAAAGTCCTCCTTCCGGATTGTAATCAATACAGTCCGGAAGGAGGACTTTATCTATTGGCTGGAGTCATCCCTGCGCCTGTGTTCCGGCGCGCGCCGCCTGATAACGGCTGGTGGTACG
>JAFOJB010000199.1 GCA_017420455.1 Blautia sp. | reverse complement strand
GCGGAAGCATCAGACAGTGCAAAGCGTCACAGGAGCAGCGCAGAAGCATCAGACAGTGCAAAGCGTCACAGAAGCAGCGCGGAAGCATCAGACACTGCAAAGCGTCACGGAAGCAGCACAGAAACATCACAGAAACATCAGACAGTACAGAACGTCACAGAAGCAGTACAGGAGGGAACCTGGATTTATGAAAAAAAGACCTTTCGTCACCTTAGAGAAATTACAAGAAATCACAGCACAGTATCCTACACCCTTTCATCTGTACGACGAAAAGGGAATCCGGGAAAACGCCCGGGCTCTTCTGGAGGCCTTTTCCTGGAACAGGGGCTTTAAGGAATTCTTTGCCGTGAAAGCAACGCCGAATCCCTTCCTGATCAGCATCCTGCGGGAATATGGCTGCGGGTGCGACTGCTCCTCCATGACGGAGCTTGAAATGGCAAAGGCTGTGGGCTGCCGGAAAGGAGACGTAATGTTCTCCTCCAACGATACCCCGGCAGAGGAGTTTGCTTATGCGGACAGGATCGGCGGTATCATCAACCTGGATGATATCACTCATATTCCCTTTGTGGAGGAAGCCCTGGGGCGGATTCCCGAAACCATCAGCTGCCGCTACAACCCCGGCGGTCTGTTCAGGATCAGCAACGATATCATGGATAATTCCGGCGATGCCAAATATGGAATGACCACGGAACAGATTTTTGAGGCCTTCCGCATCCTGAAGGCAAAGGGCGCCCGGAATTTCGGGATCCATGCCTTCCTGGCCAGCAACACGGTGACCAATGAGTATTATCCCATGCTGGCGAAGGTGATGTTCGAACTGGCTGTGAAGCTGGAAAAAGAGACAGGAGGGCATATCACCTTCATCAATCTCTCCGGCGGGATCGGCATTCCCTACAGTCCGGACCAGGATCCCAACGATATCCACGCTATCGGAGAGGGCGTAAGGAAGGTTTACGAGGAAGTCCTGGTTCCGGCCGGAATGGGAGATGTGGCCATTTATACAGAGCTCGGACGGTTCATGATGGGGCCCTACGGCTGCCTTGTGACGAAGGCGATTCATGAGAAGCATACCCACAAGGAGTATATCGGCGTGGATGCCTGCGCCGTAAATCTGATGCGTCCCGCCATGTACGGCGCCTACCATCATATTACGGTGATGGGAAAGGAAAAGCAGGTCTGCGATCATCTTTATGATGTCACAGGATCTCTGTGTGAGAACAATGATAAATTCGCGATAGACCGGTATCTGCCGAAGATCGATATGGGAGACCTTCTGGTCATCCACGATACCGGCGCCCACGGCTTTGCCATGGGATACAACTATAACGGAAAACTGAAATCCTCGGAGATCCTTCTGAAGGAGGATGGAAGCTTCCGGCTGATCCGCCGGGCAGAGACAGCGAAGGATTATTTCGCCACCTTCGACTGCTTCCCGGATGTATACAAAAAGCTGCTGGAGGACGAGCCTGTCTGAGAAGGCGTCGCTTTTTCCTATAAGTAATATTTTACAGGGGCTGTGAAAAAAGTCCTGTCCAGATGTCCGCATGTTCTGTGAAATGCCTGAGATACCGGTATTACGCAGGCGGGACAGAAAGGACAGATGGCTGTTTTCACAGCCCTTTTTCTGTACCCTGAAAGGAAAAAGGGCAGCTGCAAGGCTTTCAGAAGCACAGATTCACGATCCTTTCTGCATGAAAATGAAAAAAACGAGGTTCGGAAATGAAAAAAAGGCCGGAATCCCTGATAAACATGAAGAAAGCCTGATATATCAGATGACGGCTCCGGCACACCCTTGTAAAAGTTACACAAAGGATATGATATATCACCGAGATGGTATTGACATATTGCTTAATTAAATGGATAATTAAAGATGTAGAAACCAAACTATTTCCCAAATGAAAAGGAGGAAGATAACATGAAGAAAGTTCTTGGTTTGATAATCGCAGGTGCTGCTCTGGCTGGTCTTTCTGCAGTTAGCGTTTCCGCAGATGGATACAAGATCGGTTTCAGCCAGAGCTACAACGGCAACAGCTATCGTCAGACTCAGGAAGCACAGATGCAGGTCGTGGCAGATCAGCTGATCGCAGACGGTTATATTTCCGATTTCACGATCACCGAGGCAAACCAGGATGTTGCCACACAGATCCAGCATATCCAGGATTTCGTGATGCAGGGGTATGACCTGATCATCGTAGATCCGGCTTCTGCCAGCGCTCTGAATGATGTCATCACAGAAGCATGTGATGCCGGAATCCCGGTATTTGATATCAACGACGGCCCCATCACCATGGATCATGAGAATCTGTATCACTTTACCTTCGACAACGTAGACATGATGTACGCACTGACCAAATATGTCTGCGAGCAGATGGGCGGATCAGGAAACCTGATCGAGCTCCGCGGAACTGCCGGCGTTCAGGTTGAGAACGATTTCCATTCAGGCGTTCTGAAGGCTCTCGAGGAGTTCCCGGATGTCAAAGTCGTGGCGGAAATCTATACCGACTGGACTGCTTCCAAGGCACAGACAGAGCTGAATTCCGTGCTTCCGACTCTGGAGAAGGTGGACGGTCTCGTAACCCAGGGCGGAGATGCCTATGCAGCAGTACAGGCATTCCAGTCTGCAGGTTATTCCGAGCTCCCCGTTATCGCAGGCGATAACAGAGGAAGCTTCCTGAACTGGTGGGCAGAGGAAGCTCCGGAAGGCTACAAGACCCTTTCCGCAGCATCCAATCCCTGGATTGGCGCTTTCTCACTTTATGTAGCAATCGACCTTCTGGATGGAAACGAAGTATCCAACAACCTGATCATCCCCTTCGGCCAGGTAGACGCTGATGTCCTTCAGGATTATGTAGGACTCGGAAACGATGATGTTGCATTCACCGCCTATACCTGGGATGAAATTAAAGAATTCGAAGTTCAGTAAACGCATGATCGATCGGATCGCATATCCGATGCAAGAAGGAGATGCGACACCTGTCGCATCTCCTTTTTTTAATTTACAGGAGAAACAGAATGAATACCATCGATAAACTGATCGATCTGATCAATACGGCGAAGTTCGTGG
>JAFOJB010000198.1 GCA_017420455.1 Blautia sp. | reverse complement strand
TCGTGAAGACCCACGGCAGCTCCAAGGCAGTGGAGATCCGGAATTCGATCCTGCAGTGCCGCGATTTCTCCAGGCTGAATATCAGCGAGGAGATCCGGGAACGCATGGAAGCGGAGGCGGAGATGATCCGCAGATTAAAGAAAGCGGAGGTTTAAAGTGCTGCTTTGCCAGCACTTTTCTTTTTACAGCAAATGGAAAATACGTGGAAAAAACTGGAGCAGGTCCTCGGCGTCTCCTTCCGGGACCGGAACCTGCTGATGACCGCCGTCACCCACACCTCCTATGCCAACGAGCACAGACAGGAGGAGGCCCGCCACAATGAGCGGCTGGAATATCTGGGAGACGCGGTGCTGGAGCTGGTGACCAGCCAGTTTCTGTACGTAAAATACCCGTCCCTTCCGGAAGGAATCCTGACAAAAAAGCGCGCGAGTCTTGTGTGTGAACCTACGTTGGCATTCTGCGCCAGAGAATTCGATCTTCCGTCGTTCCTTCTTCTGGGAAAAGGAGAGGAGCTGACCGGAGGGAGGCAGAGAGACTCCATTGTATCCGATGCCACGGAGGCGCTGCTTGGCGCCATTTACCTGGATGGGGGATTCGAGAGCGCACGGCGTTTTGTGGAAGAACATATCCTGAATGACGTGGAGCACAAGCAGCTGTTTTATGACAGCAAAACGATCCTGCAGGAAATGATCCAGGAGAAGGGCATGAATGCGGCAGAGTACCATCTCCTGAAGGAGGAAGGCCCGGATCATGATAAAAAGTTTTCCGTAAATGTGGTAGTGGACGGGGATGTGCTTGGCGCGGGGACCGGACATACCAAGAAAGCGGCAGAACAGGCAGCGGCCTATCAGGCGATCCGCGTGCTGATGGAAAAGGTATGTATTTAAAGAATATAGAGGTGCAGGGGTTTAAATCCTTTGCGCAGAAGATCAATTTTGAATTTCATAACGGCATTACCGGTATCGTAGGACCCAACGGAAGCGGAAAGAGCAACGTCGGGGACGCGGTCCGGTGGGTGCTGGGAGAGCAAAGCGCGAAGCAGCTCAGAGGCGGGAACATGCAGGATGTGATTTTCTCCGGCACGGAAACCCGGAAGCCTCTGAGCTTTGCTTCTGTCGCCATAACACTGGACAACCAGGATCATCAGCTGCCCGTGGAATTTAACGAGGTGACGGTCACAAGGCGCCTGTACCGGTCCGGAGAGAGCGAATACCTGATCAACGGTTCGCCCTGCAGACTGCGGGATATCAACGAGATGTTCTATGATACGGGAATCGGCAAGGAAGGCTATTCCATCATCGGGCAGGGGCAGATCGACAGGATCCTCTCCGGCAAGCCGGAGGAAAGAAGAGAGCTCTTCGATGAAGCCGCCGGGATCGTCAAATACAAGCGGAGAAAGAATGCCGCGGTAAAGAAGCTGGAGGAGGAACAGGCGAACCTGGTCCGTGTGACGGATATCCTCAGCGAGCTTACCAGGCAGCTGGGACCTCTGGAGCGCCAGAGCAGGACAGCCAGGATCTACATGGCAAAACGGGAGGAGCTCCGCACGCTGGACGTGAATCTTTTCCTGCTGGAAAATGAGCATAATACCATGCTCCTTACAGAGCTGTCGGAAAAACTGGAGAATGCGAAGCACGATCTTTCCGAAAATCAGGAGGCCTATGAAAAGACGAAGGAAGAATTCGAGCGTCTGGAAAAGGAGCTTGCAGAGCTGAATCAGAGGACGGATTTCCTTCGCGAACAGGCCCAGAACGATGCCATGAAGCGGCAGCAGCTTACCGGGCAGGCAGATGTGCTGCGGGAGTAGATCCTTGCCGGAGAGCAGACCGACGAGCATTACCGTGCCAGGCTTTCTTCCATTCAGGAAGATACCAGGAAACGGGAGGAGGAAAGAGAGGAGCTTTCCCGGAAGCGGAGCGAGCTGCGCGCCCAGGTGAAGGAAACCGGCGCCGGCCTTGGAACGCAGGAAGAGAAGCTGGCGAATATCGAGCTTTCTATTCACGAATGCGAAGAAGCGGTGGAGGAAGGGAAAAACGAGATCATCGAGCTTCTGAATTCCAGGGCTAACACGAAGGGAGAAGCCCAGAGGTTCGATACGCTGATGGAGCAGATCGATATCAGGAAGGCTTCCATCGGGCAGAAGCTCCTGAGCCTGAAAAGCGAAGAAATCGAGCTGGCGAAGGCAAAGGAGGCTGCAGAAAAGGAGTATCAGCGGGTGACCGACCAGATAGCTGCCCTGAAAAAGCAGAACCAGGAGCTGGAGGCGGCCGTCCAGGGGCTTTCCCAGGAGATCGCGAAGCAGAACAGCCAGCTGGAGCTTGGACAGCGGACTCTGAACCGGGAGGAATCGCGGCTGGAATCTCTGAAGAATATCACCGAGCGCTACGAAGGCTATGGCAATTCCATCCGAAGGGTGATGGAGCAGAAGGGCAAAAACCCCGGGATCCATGGAGTTGTGGCAGACCTGATCGAGGTACAGAAGGATTATGAGATCGCCGTGGAAACTGCCCTGGGCGGCAGTATCCAGAATATCGTCACAGACAATGAGGATACGGCGAAAAGGATGATCGATTTCCTGAAAAAGAACAAATACGGCAGGGCCACCTTTCTGCCCCTTTCCAGCGTAAGCGCGAAGGGAGACTTTACCCAGAAGGAAGCCCTGAAGGAAAAAGGTGCCATCGGCATCGCTTCTTCCCTTGTGGGTACCGCGTCTTCGTATAAGGGACTGGTACAGTATCTGCTGGGCAGGGTCCTGGTGGTGGACAACATCGACAACGCCATCGCCATTGCCAGAAAGTATCATTACAGCTTCCGGATGGTGACGAAGGAAGGCGAGCTTCTCAGTCCGGGCGGTTCCATGACCGGCGGCGCTTTCAAAAACAACAGCAATCTCCTGGGAAGGAGAAGAGAGATCGAGGAGCTGGAGGAAAGCATCGGCCTCCTTCGAAAGGATATCGAGGGGATGCAGAAAGCCCTGGAGCAGAACCGGTCTCTCAGAAACGAAAAGCGGGATGCCATTGCCTCCCTCCTGGAGGAGCTTCGCAGGGAATCTGTCGCCCAGAATACG
>JAFOJB010000020.1 GCA_017420455.1 Blautia sp. | reverse complement strand
GGGGACAGCAATATCTCCGATACCCTCAGCGACGACAGCTTTTCCTCCTACTCGGGAAGCGACAGCAATTCCAATGCCTTTATCACCATCCTGAGCACCGGTGCCTACCGGATCAAGGGGATGACGAACGAACTGAATATCAATAATATAGAAAGCAGCATGGGAAGTCCCGTGATCATCCGTTCCAGGATCGACGAAAACAAAACCTGGTACGGCGTCATGGGCGCCGTTGACAGGGAAAATTCGTCGAACCAGTCCGGCAGCTCGTTTTACGACGGAAACAGCGGAGATCTTACAACCACATCCAGCTCCTATCCCTTTTACGTGGTGCTGGACTCCTCGGAAGGCCTGATGCTGGGACAGCACGTGTTCATCGAGATCGACGAAGGACAGGAGGAAGTGAAGAAGGGCGTATGGCTCTATGATTTCTACATCGTCGATCCGGAGGGCGAAAACCCCTATGTCTGGGCGGTCAATACCAGAACAAAGCGTCTGGAAAAGAGATACATCACCCTGGGCGAACACGACGAGGAACTGATGGAATATCAGATCACAGAAGGCCTGGAAAACGAGGATTATATCGCCTATCCCGCCGATTCTCTGAAGGAAGGCTCCCGGACAGTGGTGGGAACCCGGGAAGAGATGATGGAATCCATGATGAGCGCCCAGAGTCTGGACAGCGCCGACGACGAAGGAGCCGTCGAGGATATCGGAGGGGATATCATTGTGGATGAAGGAATCGTCGAGGACTTCAGCGAAGCGGAAGGCGTTGTCTACGAGGAAGGCGAAGAAATCTTCGAGGAGGACGGGGAAACCTTTGTGGAAGGCGAAGAGGTCCTGGAGGAAGGCGAAGAACTCGGGGAGGATTCGGAAACCATCTATTATGATGAGAACGGAAATGAGATCTCGGAGGAGGAATTCTTCGCGGACATGGAAGTCATCGAGGACGAATCGGAGGGAGAGGACCTCTACTTCGACGAGGATGGAAACCAGATCACCGAAGAGGAGTTCTTTGCGTCCATGGAAGAAATCCCCGAGCTCGAAGAAGAGGAAGCCGTATATTATGATGAAAACGGAAATGAGATTTCCGAAGAAGAATTCTTCTCTGATCTTACATAAATGGGAGGCGAGGCAGGATGATCCTCGATCTAAGGGGAATCTGTAAAGAATACCATCAGGGGAAAATGGTCGTACCCGTTCTGAAGAATGTGAGCTTTCAGATGGAAGAGGGAGAATATGTGGCCATCATGGGCCCCTCAGGCTCCGGCAAAAGCACTCTCATGAATATCATCGGGTGCCTGGACCAGGCCACAAGCGGACAGGTGATCCTGGATGGAAAAGACATCAGCCACTGCACGGAAAATGAAATGTCAGACATCCGTCTCCGGAAGATCGGTTTTGTATTCCAGAGCTTCCACCTGCTTCCCAGGCAGAGCGCTCTGATGAACGTAGAGATGCCGCTCCAGTACGCCCATGTGCCGAAGAAGGAAAGAAGAGAACGGGCTCTGAGGGCACTGGAGAGGGTCGGGCTGGCTGACCGTGTCAACTTCCAGCCGAACCAGCTGTCCGGAGGTCAGATGCAGCGGGTAGCCATCGCCAGAGCCATGGTAAACAATCCGAAGCTCCTGCTCGCGGATGAGCCCACCGGCGCCTTGGACAGCAAGTCCGGCGCCCAGGTCATGGAGCTTTTCCAGAGGCTGAACGAAGAGGGCGTATCGGTGCTGATGATCACCCACGACGCAGAGATCGCAGAACACGCAGGGAGAACCGTTCTCATCCGCGATGGAGAGCTGCAGGAAAAAGGGGTGAACTAGTTGGGAGTATTTAAAAAACTGGTGGTCGGCGGAGTTGTGATCTCGCTGGCGGCATTTGGGGCAAGCCGGGGGCTTTCCATGATCCGGAACAACGGGAAAAAGGAAGTCTACGTGGTAAAGGTGAGCGGCATAGAAGAAACCTATTATGCAGACGATACGGTCATGACCGGCAATATCACCACCAATATTTCACAGAATATCAGCTTCGACCGGGATGTCATCGTACTGGACATGCCCGTTTCCAAGGGGGATACGGTGCAGAAGGGAGACGTGCTTCTCACCTTCGACATGACGCTGCCCGAGATGGAGCTGAATATCGCAAGACTGAAGAAACAGCTGCAGCAGCAGAACCTCGCGAAGGCGCAGAACCGGCTGTACAGCCTGCAGAACGGCGGGTCCATTCTGGAGACAGACGGAGATGGTTTCGGAGCAGACAACCTGTCCGCCATCACCAACAGCTCCGCCGACGCGTCCGGCGCAGGGGATGTTTTCCGCTATGAGAATACGGACGGAAGGATACAGAACATGTATCTGGCGGCCTCCTTCCTGCCTCTTCTCGCGTCCGATCTTCTTACGGGAGGAGATCCCGGGGAAGCCTATGCGGACGGGGACTACGACGGCGGGGAATTCACAGAAGGCTACGACGGCGAGGATGTCGTCTACGGAGATGATATCGGCGGTTCTGCTTCCGCAGGCGGGCTTCT
>JAFOJB010000197.1 GCA_017420455.1 Blautia sp. | reverse complement strand
CCGGAGGTGGGCTCATAAAACCGGGAGATCAGCTGGGAGAGTGTGGTTTTGCCAACTCCTGTGGGTCCTACCAGAGCCAGCATTTTCCCGGGTTCGCACCGGAAGGAGACATCCTGCAGGACAGGGATTCCTTCACCATAAGAAAAGCTGACATGATCGAAGACGATTTCTCCCTTCACATCTGCGAGGTCTTTTGCGCCGGGCCGGTCCTGAATCTCAACCGGCGCGTCCAGAATATCCAGCACCCGCTCCGCGCCTGCCATGGACTGCTGCATGTTTTCCAGCAGGTTGGCAAGCCCGGTTACCGGCACATAGAACAATCCAAGATACAGCAGAAACGCCACGATATCCTGAACCCGCAGTCCTTCCCGGAAGGCCAGAAGGCCGCCGAAGGCAACCACCAGGATCGTTCCAAGGGAAGAGATGAATTCCACGGAGGGATGGAATACAGCGCTGATCTTCAGTGCCTGCAGCATTGCTTTTACATGGTCAAAATTCCGTTCATTCACCTGCCCGGTTTCGTACTCTTCACGTCCGAATGACTGGATCTCATGGATACCGGAAAGATTATCCTGCAGTTTTGGGTTCAGTTCCCCCATTTTTTTCTGGGAAATGCGGAAATACGGTCTTACTTTTCTGGAAAATACAATGCCGGAAGCAAGAATAAGAGGAAGCGGCGCGCAGGTGATCAGTGCCAGTTTCCAGTTAATGGTGAGAAGAACAAGAAGTACCCCGAGAAAAGTGACCAGATTGGTAATGGTTTCCGGGATCATATGAGCATAAAGAAGCTCAAAATCCCGTGTATCGTTCACCACACGGCTCATCAGGTCACCGGTCTGCTTATCATGAAAATAGCCAAGATGCATATGTTCCAGCTTATCATAGGTCCTGGTACGAAGATCTCCGACAAGATACCAGGCGGCCTTATGCGCCAGATAATTACTCAGAAACCGGAACAGAACGCGCAGAAGATACAGTATGACCAGCACCAGAGTCAATGTCCGGATCGTTTGCAGGCCTGCCTCATCTACCCCGTTTTCCACAATTCCCGTCATGGAGGATAATATTTTCGGCGCGGCAAGATTAATGATCGTCAGTGCAAGAGTGGATATAATGGCGATAATATACAGAGTCCTGTACCGGACAGCTTCGCGGCTCAGCCGCCACAGTGTTTTGAACATGAGAAACCCCTTTCAGGTGCCTGCGATACAGAGCCCTTGATCAGTCAGCCAATCCTTTTTCCATATCGAACAAAACCCACAACTCATCCTACCACGAACCGTCATCGTTTTCAATAAAAATACAGCCGTTTCCATTGTGACGCTATTGTGATAAAACATGTGTTATAGTTTCCTCAGTTCAAAGGACAGGACAAAAAAATCACAAAGGCAAATGCGTCAAGGCACCTGTCCCTGTGACTTACACAAAATCAATCAGAAGAAAAAATATAAAAAAGATAAGAAAAGGAGATCAGAACAATGATGAACAAAATCAATGACGAAGTACTCACAGAAATCAATGGCGGAACCCATGCAGTTGTACAGAGCGGCGTACGTTATACCTCCACCCGGGCCCTCGCGCAGAGCGGTACCCGTTATGAATCCAGCGGCTGCCTTACTCTGATCCCCGGGAAAAAACCCGGTTCCTCCCAGAAGCAGAACAAATTCTCAGCGACCTCCCTTTGATAGCCGCGAGTTTTCGGGGCTGTGAAAAAAGCCGCCATCCTTTCCATCCTGTCTGTCGGAATGCCTGTAATTCAGGCATCCCGCAGGACATACAGGTGGTCAGGACAGGACTTTTTCACAGCCCCTTTTCATTTCAGTCCATAATACAGCATTTCATTGTACTTTGCGTTGGCCTCCTCACTGGCCTTCTTCTCGCGCCAGGCCTCAATCTCGCTGCAGATGGCAAGCATCTCATCCACCACAAGCTCCTCTTTTCGCGGCTTCACATAATGCAGATATGCCGTCATCCTTTCCATTGCCTTCGGGCTCCCCAGAGTTCTGGCTGCCGCCTCTCCCAGCTCCTCCCGGAAACCAAGCTCCCGGATTGCGCGCACAAGCTCTTCCTTCGCCTTTGTCCATTCATTCATCTGTCCACCACCACTTTCCGCAGCACCCGAAGTTCCGTCAGGAATTATCGTTAGGCACTGTACACAGACAACGCAGGGGCTGTGAAAAAAACCGCCTGTCTTTTCCATCTGCCGCCCGGATTCCCGTTACCCTCTGTGTCTCCGCATAAAATCCTCACGGATCGGTGCAAACAATGTATCCTGATCCAATTCTTCTTCCATCTCCATCGCCGATGCGGACATTCTTGCACAGCTGACGGCTTTTGACATCACGTCATAATTCAGCCTTGTTCCAACGCCGTCATTTTCAAAATTCACAGCGCGGCTGGCCTTAATACCAAATCTCCCGGCTACCTGAATGGCATCCATATTTGCGCCCAGGAACAGAAACTCCCAATGATGCTCTTCTTTCTCGTGCTCTACCATCTGGCGTACCTTGTCAAAGCTGTACTGACGGCTTGCGTTTTCCATCCCGTCCGTGGTAATAATGAAAAGCGTCTTTTCCGGTACATCCTCTTCCCGTGCGTACTTGTGCACGTTTTTAATATGATGGATCGCGCCGCCGACAGCATCCAGAAGCGCCGTGCAGCCCCGGACATAGTACTGCCTGTCATTCATCGGCTCGATTTTCCGGATATCGACGCGGTCATAAAGAACCTCTGTCTGATCGTCAAAAAGAACAACCGAAACATATGCGTCCCCGTCCTCTTTTTTCTGCTTCTCCAGCAGACCGTTAAACCCGCCGATCGTATCGGCTTCCAGACCGGACATGGAACCGCTCCTGTCAATGATAAATACCAGTTCTGTCAACCCCTTTTTCATATCTGACCTCTCTTTCCGCTGCCAGGGCAGCTAAAGATCTGTCGGAAACTCCTGTGTAAACTGCGCAGGCAGTTTTCCGGCAGCTTCTTCCGTTTTCCTCTTGCTGTAAGGTCAGTATAACAGAAAAGCGCGGCAGACCGGTCGCTTTGAAAGCGACCCTCCTTTTCAGGTAATGATGCAGGGCAGTCCGTGCTCTTCCAGCTGGATATCAAGCTCGATCATGTCGTAGATCCCATGTTCGATAAAGTAGGAAAAAATAATATCCGTTTTATCGCAGGGAGACAGCGCATATCCCGCCCTTGCCAGCAGATCTCTCGATTCATCCAGATTCAGTTTTGCACCGATACACAGACACAGAGCCGTCAGCTTCTGCGGATGATAATCCGGATTGTTCTTGATCTTGGAAAAGACCTTCTTGTCAACAATAGCCCTTTTATACACCTCGGCATTCTCCATGCCCTTCTGGTCGATCAGATACAGCAGATACTGCGGAAATGTATCGGACATGTGCGCAATCCGCTCTGCAAGCCTGCGCTCCATTTCCTCGAAAGCGGCATCTTCATCAACGATTTCTTCTTCATCCTGGTCAGCCTCTTTCTCAGATAAAGAATCTTCCTCAAACAGAGTATCCTCAAACAGAGTATCTTCTTCCCTGAGCGCCTCTTCTTCGAGGGCAGCGTCTGCCCTGTGAAATAATCCGGATTCCCGCATGTCCTCATCATATGCAGAAACAGAAGCCCGGGCTTTCGACGATTCAGATTTCTGAAAGACAGACTGCAGCAGGCCCTTTCCTGCTTTTTTCCCGGGTGCTGCCAGCGGTGGATGCGGTCTGTCTCCACCTGCCCTGAAATCAGCGTCTTCCAGTTTCTCCAGGTGCCTTCTCCGGCGGCGTTCCTCTCTGAATCCAGCCGGAGCAGACGACATTTCTTCCTGGTAAGCTTCTTCCCGGGCAGCCGAAGCGCCATGCCAGGGGCGGCCATACTCCTCCTCGCGCCGCTCCCGGACATAATTGAGATCAATATAGGCCTCCAGATCGGGATACAGATTTTTCCCCATCCTTGTCGCCTTCTCATCAAAGACGACAAGGCAGACCTGCATATCCGAGTTCAGGAGAAACGCATGTATCTCGTCGACGGCGATCCGCATGCCTTCCTCTTTGGGATAACCGAATCCGCCGGTCGAAATCAGCGGAAAAGCGATGGACCGGATCCCGTTTTCCGCCGCCAGGGCAAGGCTCTTCCGATAACAGGAGCGGAGCAGTCCTTCCTCTTCATGCTTTCCATCTATAAACAGCGGGCTTACCGCATGAATGATATACTTTGCCGGAAGATGAAATCCAGGCGTGATAAACGCGTCGCCTTCCTTCACAAATCCGATGTGCTCCCTGCGGTATGCAAGCAGTTCTTCATATCCGGCAGCCATATAAACAGCATGATCACATCCTGTCCCGACAGTCGGATGCTCATTCGCTGTGTTGACAATCGCCTCTGTATTCATCTTTGTGATGTCATTACGGACAATCCTGAATGGCATTGATGACACTCCTTTCCGCCTGTTTCTGTTTTACACATTATATCTCAATATGGTATTATAATGCTACAGAATATTTTTGCAGTTATCGCACGCTGTTTTCTCAGGAAAGGAGAACTTATATGTGGCCGAATTATCATTTCACAGTACCGGAGACCAAAAAAGTACGCTACATCTGCCATACGGATGCAAAAAACGAAGCCGATGACCAGTTCACCATTGCCCATATCCTGATGACGGACAAACTGGATGTCAGGGGAATCGTAGGCGCGCATTTCAGGCTCAGCGGAGACTACAGATACGGGGAAGGACTGTCCGCCAAAGCCAGTATCGATGAGATCAATCTGATCCTGGAGCTTATGCATCTTAAGGGGAAATATCCGGTTTATGAAGGCACAGGCAGCGCCATGCCGGATGAAAATACGCCGCTGGACAGCGAAGGCGCCCGCTTTATTATCGAAGAAGCCATGAAAGATGATGAAAGACCGCTCTACATCGGCCTTCAGGGCGCGGTAACAGATCTGGCCAGCGCCATCCTTATGGAACCACGGATCTGCGGGAGGATGACGGCCATCTGGATCGGCGGGGGCAATTACCCGGAAGGAGGACAGGAATTTAACCTGGCGAACGATGTACATGCCGCCAATGTCCTGTTCTCGTCCTCCATGCCGCTCTGGCAGGTGCCGAAGGGAGTGTATAAAACCTTTACCACAAGTCTTGCAGAGCTGCAGTACAAAGTCGAACCCCACGGGAAGATCGGCGCGTATCTGCTGAAACAGATGGCAGAATTAAATCTGCAGCTTAAGGACATTTCTCACTGGCCGCAGGGTGAAACCTGGAATCTGGGGGATGAAGGTGTTGTAGCTGCTCTTCTGGAAGAACAGGAGCAGGAGGATTACTATACCATGAAAGACGCCCCGCGCGTGGATCCGGAGACAATGAAATATCTTCCCGGAAATTCCTCCAGAAAGGTGCGGGTATATCATAAGATGAATGCCCGGCTGGATCTGGAAGATCTGTTCTGCAAGCTCGCCATCAATTACCCCGAAAAAGATTCCTGACAGAAAAAGGACTGTGAAACCATCCTGCTCTGACCTCTGCGCGTGTTCCGGAATGCATGAAATACAGACATTCCGGAACACGCAGCGGAAAGAAAAAAGTGACTTTTTCACAGTCCCGTGCTTTCTTACATCGCTGACTGACAACAACGCAGTCAGATTTGGATTTGGGCAAGTAGAATTCGGAAGCTATTTGTGTACAGTGCCTTATTCTTTATAATCCTTCCAGTCTCCAAAAATGCCCGGAATACTGTGTCCGGTCTTCTTTCCGGACTCATCGTAATGCTTCAGCTCCCCGAAAAAACCCCGGCGTGTCTCTCCTGTCTTGTTTCCATTGGCATCATAATGATTCATCTGGCCAAAGAACCCCGGGCGGCTCCTGCCGATTTTGTTTCCGGACGAGTCGTATTCATCAAATCCTCCCCAGAAGCTTCTCCGGCTTTCACCGATTTTATTTCCATGCTCATCGTAATGATTGATCTGGCCAAAAAGCCCTGGCCTGCTGCTTCCTTTTTTCTGTGCCATATCTTACCCTCCCGGTGATGTGTAAATCCAGCTTCTTCCGATGATATTCCCATTATATCACAGATAAGGCACTGTTCACAAATAACCCGTGTGTCATTCGACATGAAATCTTTCTATTTTGCAGGTAT
>JAFOJB010000196.1 GCA_017420455.1 Blautia sp. | reverse complement strand
TTTCCAGATGAAGATCCTGCGGGATTTCATGGAGGCCTTCTGCCTTCCCTCCTTCCATCCCTGTCAGGAACGGCTTCTCCGGCAAAGCGCCGAAGAAGATGTGCTGGATCTCCATGAGCAGGCTGCGTGCAGCGAGGAGGAGCAGCAGATGCTGGTGTATTTCGCCGGCGTCTCTGAAGAAAACATCGATGTGAAAGGGTTATTTGACGGGAAGATCTGCGGAGCCTGGTTCAACCCTGCGGATGGCACCGTAGAAAAAACAGAACAGCCGCTTCTCCCGGAAAACGGGGTTCTTTCTCTTAAAAACCCCGCAGAGGATCATAAGGACCGGCTCCTGATCCTCTGCGCAGACCCGGAAAAATGCACCGTTCCCTCCGGTGTATATGCAGAAGAAGGACCCGCAGAGGAACTCAGGAAAGTATTTGAGTGGTAAGGGCAGACAGAGGGACGGTTCTTTTGTCTTTTAAAAAAGACAAAAGAACCGTCCCTCTGTCTGTACCGCACACTAAAGAACGCCTGTAGGTCCCCGGACCTGCAGGCGTTCTTTGTATACGGGACTTTTGTATAATCCGTTCTTTATGTAATTCGTTCTTTAAAAGCGAGAGCCGGGTTGTCTCACGGTGTAACAGAAGCGAGGGGAAGGAGTGTGAACAGCTTGTCCTCTCCAAAGTTTTCCATACGCTGATTCCAGTCTTCTTCCGTTACGATTTCAGGAGTTTCCTCTGAATTGTACTGGATGGAGAAAGGATTTTCCGCGTCATCTCTGCCGTTATAGAGAAATGCGGCCTGCAGGAACAGTTCATTTGTCATGGGATCCACTATGTACATACTATCTTCCGAAAGATCCGCCCCGCCGGAAGCATGCTCGTGGAGAGCAGATGGACCGTAGTCTTCGTGGCCTGTCAGGGTAAAGTAATCTCTCTCGGCGCTGGACAGAAGATGCTTCGCTTCGCCATCCTCCTGTGAAAAGAGATCATAGACGATCGCTGTTCCGTCGTTCTTCATGATCGCCAGCTGGGGATATCCGGTTCCGTTAAGATCAACAAAGGTGTAACCGAAAGCGTTCAGCGGATCTTCGTCGTCTGCATAGCCCAGCGCGTACAGGTAGCTGAAGCCGTCCTCTTCAAGACCGGCCTGGTCTTTTTTCTCTTCCAGATCCCTGGAGAGCTTTTTCAGGATTTCATCATATACCAGAGTGTTATCTACCTCGCTCTGAGGAACAAATGCTCCACCCTCCGCGACAAGGGAAGGGGCAATGATTTCGTCAAAGGCGTCCCGGATCTTGTCATAATTTCCCGTGCTTTCCTCTGAATTGAAATCGAACTGAACATCGCTGGGATACTCGATCACGATATCCAGCTTCGTGCCATCTTCATACCGGATTTCACCGCCGCGCCGGAAGTTCGGAATATTGCAGTAGTCTTTCACGTCAGCAAAAAGCGCGATGGATCCTACAAAACCGGCACCGGTTTCATGACTGATGGTTTCATAAAAACGGATGGAGTCCTCTGCTGCCTCTGTCTCGGAGATTTTCGCAATATCTCCGGGAACAGCAACGGAGAATTTATCGCAGGATACGATGACGTTTTCCGCAGTGTCAGCTTCCGGCTGCTCTGCCGCTGCCTCTGCTGTTTCTGCCTCGGCCGCCATAATGGTACAGGCCATTCCTGCTGCCGCGGTCATAACAGCGGCGGCTGTCAATGTGAGAAATAATCTGTTCTTCATGTTTTTTCCTCCTTTTTCTTTTATCCTTTACATTTGCCATTTTCCATATTCCGCTCTGGGCGGATTGTTTAAGTTCTGTCCTTTGAACTGAACACAGCCTAACATAGACCAGGTCACAGAACCGTCACAGGGAAAACCGGGAAATCCCAGGCTGTCCGCTGTTGTTCTCTGCTCTTCTCTGCACGCGTAAAGTGAAAGTCCTGCGCTGTCTGAATACAGCGGAGGCAGGTTCGAGTCTTTCAGGTTCAGGTCTCTTTGAAATACGCCCGTATACAGTCGATTACCTGCCGGACAGCTTTTCTGTACACTGTTTCTTTCAGTGTATATAACCGGAGATTGGAATAGCAGACCGGATCCCGGATAGTCATGATCCGGATGCCGGTTGTGTTGTAACCCTCCAGAATCCGCCGGGGGATCAGCCCCAGACAGTTTGCGTTCCGGACAGTTTCGATCACTTCATAGGAAAGATCGCACCAGTAAATGATCTTTGGTACGAAGCCTGCTTTTTTACAGAAAAATTCCAGATCCGTAAGATCCTTGACGGCAGTATCTGCCGCGCCTGGATTGCTGACGTTTGCGAATGGTTCATTACGGAGTTCGGAAAGAGAAATGGATTCCTGATCTGCCAGTGAATGGTTTTCCGGCATCAGGATCACCATTTCATCGCGGGAGAGTACCAGGCTGTCCACAGCGGGATGCTGCATCTTGGCACCCATGACACAGAAATCCACATCCCCCTGCAAAAGTGCATCGATCCTTTCCTCATAGTTTGTCTGGACATTGCGGAATACTACTTTCGGGCATTCTTCCTTCAGCCGGACGGCGATTCCCGGGAAGGAACTGAGCGGAGGCATGGTAAAGGTTACATGCCACTCCTTTTTGTCATAGAGATCTGCCAGCTCCTTTCTTGCCTTATCATACTCTACAAGGAGCTTTCTGGCATGTCTGGTAAAGATCACGCCATATTCTGTCAGATAGACATGCTTACCGATCCTGTCAAACAAAGAACATCCCAGTTCATTTTCCAGCTTCTTTATATGCGCGGACAATGTGGACTGAGAGAC
>JAFOJB010000195.1 GCA_017420455.1 Blautia sp. | reverse complement strand
TCTACACCACCACCAACATCGCCGCCGACCACAACCAGCTGACCATGGAGCGCATGCAGCGCATCGCCCGCCGCCACGGCATGGTGTGCCTGCTGCATGAGAAGCCCTTCGCCGGCGTCAACGGCTTCGGCAAGCACAACAACTGGTCCATGGCGACAAACACCGGCGTGAACCTGCTCTCTCCCGGCGATACGCCTTATGAGAACGCCCAGTTCCTGCTGTTTCTGTGCGCCGTGATTCAGGCGGTGGATGACTATCAGGATCTGCTCCGCCTTTCTGTGGCAACGGCAGGCAATGATCACCGTCTGGGAGCCAACGAAGCGCCGCCCGCCATCATCTCGGTCTTCCTGGGAGATGAACTGAGCAGTATTCTGGAGGCTATCAGAAACGACACACCCTATCAGGGAACCGAAAAGGTGAAAATGAAGCTCGGCGTTCATACACTTCCAAGATTTTTCAGGGACACCACCGACAGAAACAGAACCTCTCCTTTTGCCTTTACCGGAAACAAATTTGAATTCCGCTCCCTTGGCTCCTCTAACAGCATTGCCTGCTGCAACATCATGCTGAACGCCGCGGTGGCGGAAAGCCTGAAGCAGTATGCGGATATTCTGGAAGGGGCGGCGGATTTTGAAACAGCGCTGCACAACCTGATCAAGGAAACGATCGAGAAGCATCAGAGGATCCTCTTCAACGGAAACGGTTACGGAGAAGAGTGGGTGGAGGAAGCCACAAAGGTACGCGGCTTGTCCAATCTGAAGACAACGGCCGATGCCATGCCGCATCTGCTTGATAAAAAGAACATGGATATGCTTATGGCGCACAAGGTGTTCACCGAGACAGAACTGCATTCCAGATGCGAGATCATGCTGGAGAACTACTGCAAAACTGTGAACATCGAGGGACACACCATGGTCGATATGGTCAGAAAGAACTACCTGCCGTCGATCGAGGAGTATCTGTACAGTCTTGCCAGAACCACATCCATGATGAGATCTGTCAGCGATCATGTAAAGTGCAACTATGAAGTCTCCACGATGGAGAGACTCTCGGAGCTTACAGATTACATACTGGAAAGAGTGAAGGATCTCGAAAAAGCTCTGGAAGATCTGAAGGGAATGGAGAATATCAAAGAGACCTCTGAAGCGATCCGCGATGACGTTCTTCCCAAAATGGAGCATCTGAGAAAGCATGTTGACGAGGCTGAAATGCTGATGCCGGAGAAGTGCTGGCCGTTCCCGAGCTACGGGAAGCTGCTGTTTTCCGTGTATTGATGATTCCGGTGCAAAAAGACATCATTCCGCTGAACGGTCTTTTTGTCCCATATCACGCCGCAGCATCTGGATACAATACACCAGGCGGGTACTCTCCCGGAGCAGGGCGGATATGGATTCGATATGGTAATTCTTGATTTTCAGCCGGAAGTCTGGTCGTGGACTTTGTTCATTCCGGAAGGAGGCAGGTATGTCAGGTCAAACAGAAAGAATCTTAAGAGAAGGACTTTATGACCCGTCCTTCGAGCACGATAACTGCGGCATCGGGGCGATCATTGATGTGGAAGGGCGGAAAAGCCATGCGCTTGTGAATGACGCCCTCTCCATCGTGGAAAACCTTGAACACAGGGCAGGCAGGGATGCCGAGGGAGAAACCGGAGACGGTGTGGGGATCCTGACGCAGATTCCGCATACCTTTTTTGTGAGGAAGATGAAGGAGCAGGGCATTGACCTCCCGGGGGAACGCGGATATGGGGTCGGAATGTTTTTCTTTCCGCAGGACGACCTGGCCATGAGGCAGGCCAGATCCATGTTTGAGATCATTACCCGCAAAGCCGGCCTGAAGATCCTGGGATGGAGAGAGGTAGATTCGGATCCGTCGGTCCTGGGCCGGAAGGCACGGGACTGCATGCCGAAGATCTGCCAGGCGTTCATCGAAAGACCCGGGGATGCGGCGGAGGACATCGATTTTGACCGGAAGCTGTATCTGATCCGCCGGGAATTCGAACAGAGCAATGTAGGAACCTATGTGCCGTCCCTGTCCTGCAGGACCATTGTATACAAGGGCATGTTCCTTGTAGGACAGCTGCGGACCTTTTTCAGGGATCTGACGGACCCCGATTACGCCTCGGCGATCGCCATTGTACATTCCCGTTTTTCCACAAATACCATGCCAAGCTGGAACCGGGCGCATCCCAACCGTCTGATCGTTCACAACGGCGAGATCAATACGATCAAAGGAAATGCCGACAAGATGCTGGCCCGCGAGGAAACGATGCATACGGATCTGTTCTCGGACGAAGACATGACGAAAGTATTTCCCGTGATCTCCCAGAGCGGTTCGGATTCCGCCATGCTGGACAACACGCTGGAGTTCCTCTGCATGAGCGGCATGCCTCTGCCCCTGGCGGCCCTGATCCTGATCCCGGAACCCTGGGCGCATAATGAGACTCTGTCCCAGGAGGAACGGGACTTTTACCAGTACTACGCAACCATGATGGAGCCCTGGGACGGACCGGCCTCCATCGTATTTTCGGACGGAGATATGGCAGGCGCTATCCTGGACCGGAACGGGCTGAGACCATCCAGGTACTGTGTGATGGATGACGGGAGGCTGATCCTGGCTTCCGAGACTGGCGTCCTGAAGCTGGATGAACGGCATATCGTGAAGAAGGAGAGGCTTCATCCGGGAAAGATCCTTGTGGTGGACACAAAGCAGAAGAAGATCATTTATGATGATGAGATCAAGGAGACCTACGCAAAGGCGAAGCCCTTCGGCGAATGGCTGGACAGCCACCTGCTGCATATTGAGGATCTGAAGATCCCCAACAGGAAAGTGCCTTCTCTCACGGGAACGGAACAGAAGAAGCTGCAGAAAGCATTTGGGTATACCTGGGAAAATTATCACGACGGGATCCTGACGATGGCCCTGAACGGAACAGAGCAGATCGGATCCATGGGCGTGGATACGCCGATCGCAGCCCTGTCAGAGCAGTACCAGCCCCTGTTCTATTACTTCAAGCAGCTGTTTGCCCAGGTGACGAACCCGCCCATCGATGCGGACAGAGAGAAGATCGTCACCTCGAGGACCGTGTATCTGGGCACGAACGGCAACCTGCTGGAGCAAAGCCCGAAAAACTGCCATGTCCTGAAAATCGAGAATCCGATCCTGAGCGACCTGGATCTGCTGAAGATCGAAGCTCTGAAAAAGGAAGGGTTCCATGTTTCCAGGGTATCCACCCTGTTCTACAAGGGAACGCCCATGGAGCGGGTGCTGAAGCATCTGTTTGTGGAAGTGGACAAGGTGTACCGGCAGGGAACCAATATCCTGATCCTTTCCGACAGGGGAGTGGACGAGAACCATGTGGCGATTCCGTCCCTGCTGGCAGTCGCGGCTGTACATAAGCACCTGGTTGACACGAAAAAATGCACGGCGATGTCCCTGATCCTTGAATCCGGGGAGCCGAGAGAGGTACACCACTTTGCCACGCTTCTCGGCTACGGCGCGTCCGCGGTAAATCCCTATCTGGCTCACGCCACGATCGCGGAACTGATCGAAGAGGGACTTCTGGAAAAGGATTATTACGCAGCTGTCCGCGATTATGACAGGGCGATTCTGGCAGGGATCGTCAAGATCGCCTCCAAGATGGGAATCTCCACGATCCAGTCCTATCAGGGCAGCAAGATCTTCGAAGCGATCGGGATTTCGGACGAAGTGATCCGCTCCTGTTTTGCGGGCACAGCCAGCAGGGTGGGAGGGATCACTCTGGAGGATATCGGGAAAGCCTGTGATGAGCAGCACAGCCGGGCGTTTGATCCGCTGGGGCTTCCTGTTAATCTGGAGCTGACGCCGGCCGGCCGGCACAAGGAACGAAGCCAGGGCGAGCACCACAGGTACAACCCGCAGACGATCCATATGCTTCAGTGCGCGACGCGGGAAGGGGATTACGAAAAGTTCAGACAGTATACGGACATGGTCAATGCGCAGGAGACGGGGTATCTCAGAAACCTGCTGGAATTTGCTTTTCCAAAGCAGGGAATTCCCCTTGAAGAAGTGGAGAGCGAGGAGAAGATCGTCACGCGCTTTAAGACAGGCGCCATGTCCTACGGATCCATTTCGGAGGAAGCCCACGAGACCCTGGCGATTGCCATGAACCATCTGCACGGAAAGTCCAACAGCGGTGAAGGCGGGGAGAGCGAGGAGCGCATCCTTTCATCGGGGACGGACCATGACCTGAGCTCCGCCATCAAGCAGGTGGCCAGCGGAAGGTTCGGCGTGACAAGCCGCTACCTGGTGAGCGCGAAGGAGATCCAGATCAAGATGGCGCAGGGGGCCAAGCCCGGGGAGGGCGGTCATCTGCCCGGAAAGAAGGTTTATCCGTGGATCGCGAAGACCAGGCATTCTACTCCCGGAGTCAGCCTGATCTCACCGCCGCCGCATCACGACATTTACTCGATCGAGGACCTGGCGCAGCTGATCTATGATCTGAAGAACGCCAACAGCCAGGCGCGCATATCCGTAAAGCTGGTATCGGAGGCCGGCGTGGGAACCGTGGCCGCCGGCGTTGCCAAGGCAGGCGCCGGCGTGATCCTGATCTCCGGCTATGACGGAGGTACCGGCGCGGCGCCGATCTCCTCCATTCACAACGCAGGGCTTCCGTGGGAGCTTGGTCTGGCAGAAACACACCAGACACTGGTGGCCAACGGGCTGAGAAACCAGGTAGTGATCGAGACCGACGGAAAACTCATGAGCGGCCGGGATGTTGCCATCGCGGCTATTCTGGGAGCGGAAGAATTCGGTTTTGCGACTGCGCCTCTGATCACCATGGGGTGCGTGATGATGCGCGTCTGCCAGTCGGATACCTGCCCGATGGGTGTGGCCACCCAGAATCCGGAGCTTCGAAGGAGATTTTCCGGGAAGCCGGAGTATGTGGAGAATTTCATGCGTTTTATCGCGAGGCAGCTGCGGGAGATCATGGCTTCCCTGGGGGTAAGGTCTGTGGAGGAGCTTGTGGGCAGGACCGATCTTCTGAAGGTCAGAGAAGACCTTTCCGGGAAAGAGAAATGCCTGGATCTGTCGGAAATTCTGCTGGATATGTCGGGAACGGACAGGGAAAAAGCGTTTTTCCATCCTGCGTACCGGCACGATTTCAAGCTTGAGAAAACGAAGGACGAAACCGTTCTGATCGCCTCACCGGAGATACAGAAATCCATGAAGACCGGAGAAAAGTCAGAAATCTTTGTCGAGGTTGGCAATACGGACAGGACGTTCGGAACGCTTCTGGGGGAGAAGATCACCAGATGCCGCCCGGAAGGCCTGAGCGACGACACCATCCGGGTGAGGTGCAGCGGTTCCGGCGGGCAGAGCTTCGGGGCATTCATCCCCAGAGGGCTGACACTGGACCTCACGGGAGATTCCAACGACTATTTCGGCAAGGGGCTTTCCGGCGGGAAGCTGGTGCTCCGCTCTCCGAAGGAGGCAGCATATGATCCCCGTGAAAACGTCATCGTCGGCAACGTCGCCCTGTACGGCGCGACATCCGGTGAAGCCTATATCGCAGGAATGGCCGGCGAGCGCTTCTGTATCCGGAATTCCGGCGCCACCTGCGTGGTGGAGGGCGTCGGTGAGCATGGATGCGAGTATATGACGGGCGGCTGTGTGGTGGTACTGGGCTCTGTCGGAAAGAACTTCGCGGCGGGCATGAGCGGCGGGATCGCCTATGTCCTGGATGAGAAGAACTCTCTGTACAGAAACCTGAACAAGCAGCTGGTAGAGATGGAAAACGTCGAGACGAAGACAGACCGTGACCAGCTTCGGAGAATCATTGAGGCGCATGTGGCGCATACCGGTTCTGAAAAAGGGCGGGAGATCCTGGAGGATTTTGAGGCCTTTGTTCCCCGGTTTAAAAAGATCATCCCGACGGATTACAGGGAGATCCTCCGGCTGATCGCGGAAAGCGAGGAGCACGGCGCGGATCCGGAGGAAGCGAAGATCGAAGCCTTCAGGCTGTTTGTCGGAGGCAGTGAGTAGGCGGCCGGAGTGACAGCCGCAGCAGTTCCTCCGTATTGGCGGAGAAAAAAGAAAAATACAGAAAGTCTGCCGGAGGTGTATCATGGGTAAGACAACGGGTTTTTTGGAATATGACCGCATGGACGGACCTGTCAGGGACGAGCAGCAGCGGACCCAGGATTTTCTGGAGTTCCACATGTCTCTTCCGCTGCCGGCGCAGCAGGAACAGGCAGCCAGATGTATGGACTGCGGCGTCCCCTTCTGCCAGGGCGGTGTGATGATCGCAGGGATGGCTTCCGGATGTCCGCTTCACAATCTGGTTCCGGAAATAAACGATCTGGTCTGTAAAGGGCAGATGGCGCAGGCGTACAGGAGGCTCACGATCACGCACAGCTTCCCCGAGTTCACCTGCCGTGTGTGCCCGGCCCTCTGTGAGGCTGCCTGTACCTGCGGTCTGCATGACGCTCCTGTTTCCACCAGGGAAAATGAAAAAGCGGTGATCGAGTACGCTTTTGCCCATAACCTGGCGGTGGAAGAGACGTCTCCTCTTCGAACCGGGAAAAAGGTGGCTGTGGTCGGAAGCGGCCCCTCCGGGCTGGCTGCGGCGCAGCTGCTGAACCGGAGGGGGCATGAAGTCACGGTTTATGAGAGAAAGGACCGGATCGGCGGACTGCTCCGGTATGGCATCCCGAATATGAAGCTTGACAAATCTGTCATAGACAGGCGGATTACATTGATGGAGCGGGCCGGTGTCCGGTTCATGACAGGCGTCGACGTAGGAAGGGATCTGAAGGCAGCCGAACTGGAAAAGGAATATGATGCCGTTATTCTGGCCTGCGGCGCGTCCCAGCCCAGGGACATCACGGTTCCCGGAAGGGACGCGAAGGGAATTTATTTCGCCGTGGATTTTCTGGGAACCGTAACGAAGCGTCTTCTGGACGGAGAGCTTTCTATGCCGCAGGATCTGCCGGGCGGGACAGAAATGAAGCAGGGCAGGCGCAAGGCCTCCGGCAGACCGGAAAAAGCGGCGGGATGGTTTATTGACGGGGAGCCGGAAAAGCTGGTATATGGCAGGGACGTGATCGTGATCGGCGGCGGCGATACGGGCAACGACTGTGTCGGAACCTGCATCCGGCTTGGCGCGAAAACCGTGACGCAGCTGGAAATGATGCCCGAACCGCCGAAGGGCAGACTGGCTTCCAATCCGTGGCCGGAGTGGCCGAAGGTGCTGAAGACGGACTACGGGCAGGAGGAGGCTATCTGGAAATTCGGAGCAGATCCGCGGGTTTACCAGACGACGGTAAAGGAATTCATAAAGGATAAAAAAGGAAATCTGAAGCAGGCAGTACTTGTTTCTCTGATTCCGAAAAAGGATGAAAAGACAGGCAGGATGACGATGGCTCCTGTGGAAGGTTCTGAACGCACTGTACCGGCCGGGCTGGTTCTGATCGCGGCCGGGTTCCTGGGGAGCGAGAAGTACGTGACGGAAGACTTCGGTGTGGAAACAGACGGGCGGACCAATGTAAAGACAGCCTCTGGTTCACACGCGGCGTCAAAACCCCGGATCTATACGGCCGGAGATATGCACCGGGGCCAGTCCCTGGTGGTATGGGCCATAGCGGAAGGGCGAAGCGCCGCAAAGGAAGTGGACAGGGCGCTGATGGGATACACAAATCTGTGACAAAAGGGAAAGTCCCCATGTCACCTTCGGGTGGCATGGGGATTTTCCCTTTTGTCACTCAGAAGCTGCAGTCCATAGCCTCGCCGGCCGGGGACTGAACTGACACTCAGAAAAAGGATATACACAAACCGGACAATATAGGCTATAATAAAAAAGTGTGACAGGGGGAAAGTCCCTTTGTGACGCAAGAAGGATTCCCCATCCATGGAAACCGGCAGAAGTTCATTCTGCCGGGATGGCTGAATAAAGAAGAAACGAAAGGTACAGGAGGAGAATATGAGGAAACCGAGATTTATTAAGCCCGGAGATACCATCGGTCTTGTGGCCCCCTCTTTCGGGGCGGGGATGGAGCCGTATATTACCAGGCTTGCGGCGGCGATCAGGGCCTTTGAAGCAAGGGGATATCAC
This sequence comes from Blautia sp., assembly GCA_017420455.1. Taxonomy (GTDB): domain Bacteria; phylum Bacillota; class Clostridia; order Lachnospirales; family Lachnospiraceae; genus Blautia_A. The sequence goes on along the minus strand of JAFOJB010000195.1, from coordinate 18,288 downwards.
GTCAGGACCGCTCCCAGCTGCTACAAATCCGACGGACTGGGGATCAGCACCAACCCGCAGGATGCGGCGGCTGATGTCATGGAATTTTATCTGGACGACAGGATCGACGCCCTGATCGCAGTGGGCGGCGGGGAACTGATGAACGAGACGATCTCCTGTATGGATTTTGACCTCCTTTCCAGGGCAGAGCCCAAGTGGTACCTGGGGTATTCGGACAATACCAATATGATCTTTCCCATGGCGACGGTGTGCGGAGTACCTGGAATCTACGGCCCCTGCGCCGGTGGGTTCGGGAAGCCCTGGGAAGCCACGGAGAAGGACACCTTCGCTCTTCTGGAGGGAACCTCTCTTACGGTAAAAGGGTATGATCTCTTCGAACGTCCGGACTGCTATGAGGGTGCAGAGGATGTAGATCCGCTGGCACCTTATCTTCTGACAGAGCCGAAGGTGCTGAAAAGCTTCCTGCCAGAGGACGGAAAGCTGTGCGTGGACACGGAGAATACTCAGATCACACTTGAAGGGACGCTTCTGGGCGGCTGCCTGGATGTTCTGGAGAATCTTTCCGGAACCAGGTTTGACGGCGTGAAAAACTTTACGGAAAAGGGGGAGGGCATCATCTGGGTGATAGAGGCCTGTGACCTGCTTCCCATGTCGATCCGCAGAACCATGTGGCATTTAAAGCAGCAGGGATGGTTCGATACGGCGAAAGGCTTCCTGATCGGACGGCCTCTGGCGTCCTTCGGACAGGAGATGATGGGCGTGGATGCCTATAATGCCGTGACAGATGTGCTGGCTCCGCTGGGAGTGCCCGTGATCATGGATGCGGATATCGGCCATGTCTCCCCCATGATCCCTCTGATCATCGGAAGCCATGCAAAGGTCACTGCCAAAGGAAACGACCTTACCGTGGAAATGCATATCTGAGAAACCGGTCCGACGGGACAGTTATTTCCGGATCAATCCTAAGATATGGAGAGTGATGCTTATGATGGATATCGATACATTTTCCGAAACTGTGGAAGCGGAAATGGAGCTTTTGCCGGATTATGTCTATGAAGAGCTGAACGGCGGCGTGCTGGTGGATCCGGCGGTGTATCCGCATCCGGCCAGGCTGGAGGAAGACCTGTATATTCTGGGAACATATTCCTCCCTGGGAATTCTTGGAAAACAGATCGTTTTATACTATGGTTCTTTTGCGGTGACGATGGGGAACTGTCCGGACGAGGCGGTACGCATGCAGATCCGTGAAACCCTGCGGCACGAATTCCGCCATCATCTGGAGACCCGGGCCGGCCTTTTCGGGAAGGATACCCTGATCGAGGAGGACAGGAACAATATGATCCGGTATTTTATGAGACATAGGGAGCGAAGGCCGGAAAGCTGAAAAGCCCGGAAAAGGCTGCAGTACCCGGCGATGCCGTGCACTGCAGCCGGAAAAGAGAAATGCCTGTCAGGGCGGCGGTCTGCAGAGGCCGCGCAGGGCAGAAAAGAAAGGCGACATCATGAAGACAGGACTAGTGCTGGAGGGCGGCGCCATGCGGGGACTTTTTACCGCCGGCGTGCTGGATGTGATGATGGAAAACGGAATCGAGTATTCCGGGATGATCGGGGTTTCGGCTGGTGCCACCTTCGGCTGCAACTATAAATCCAGGCAGATCGGGAGAACGCTCCGCTACAACAAGAGGTTTGCGAAGGACTGGCGGTACTGCAGCGTGCGTTCCCTGATACAGACGGGAGACCTTTATGGAGCAGAATTCTGCTACCATATCCTGCCCTCGGAGCTGGACAAATTCGATACCCGGACCTTCCGGGAGAACCCCATGGAGTTTTACGTGGTCTGTACCGATGTAAAGACCGGCAGACCTGTCTATCAGAAGCTTACGGAAGGGGAGAGCAAGGATCTGGAATGGATCAGGGCGTCTGCTTCCATGCCGGTGGTTTCCAGGCCGGTGGAGGTGGATGGATATACCCTTCTGGACGGCGGGATCGCGGATTCTGTCCCGATCCGGTTTTTCGAACAGGCGGGCTACGACAGAAATGTGGTGGTGCTGACCCAGCCGGCTTCCTATGTGAAGAAAAAAAGCAGCATGATGCCCATATTTGGCCTTCTGCTTTCCGGAATGCCGGCGGTCCTTAAAGCCATGGAGGAACGTCCGGAAGTCTACAATGAGACGCTGGCCTATATCCGGGAAAAGGAAGAGGCGGGGACGCTTTTTGTGATCCGGCCGTCCGAAAAACTGGATATCGGCAAGACCGAACACGATCCGGAGAAAATGGAAGCGGTTTACCTGGAGGGCAGGAAGGAAGGCGAAAAGCGGCTTCCCGCGCTGAAGCTCTTTCTGGAGGGAAGAGAAGGAGGGAGCTTATGAAGGGAAGAAAGCTGTTTCTCACCGATCTGGACGGAACACTGCTGAACGATGAAAAGGTTGTGACGCCAAAGACCATGGAAGCTCTGCGAAGCTTTACAGAGGCAGGAAATGTCTTCGCCATCTGCACCGGCCGCGCGGCGGAAAATGCGATGGAGCTTAAGGAGCAGCTGGGACTTTCCTTTCCCGGCAGCTTCGTGGTAGGGTACAATGGCGCCCTGATCTATGACTGCGACAGAAAAGAAAGCATTTACCGGAAGGGGATCGAGCTGCCGGATGTAAGGGAAATCCTGGAGATTTCAGAGGAGATGGGCGTGCACTGCCATACGTATTACCGGCAGTATATCGTAAGCAAGGCCTACAATGAATGCATGACCTTTTACAGAAGGTCAGTGCATTCCCCGGTGATCGTCACAGATGATGTGATGCGGGAGGTCCGGGAGGAGCCCGGCAAGCTCATCGCCATCGAGCTCCACGATCATCTGAAAATGGAACGTCTCCGGCAGGAGCTGGATAAACGATACCATGAGAAATACTGCTTCCTGTTTTCCAATCCCTGGTATATGGAAATCTTCACCAGGGAGGCAGGGAAGGGGACGGCGCTCCTGAGGCTGGCGGAATATCTTTCGATTCCCAGGGAAAACACCTATGCCGCAGGGGATGCGGAAAATGATATTTCCATGCTCGAAGCGGCCGGTACGGGGATCGGGATGCGCAACGGAACAGAGCGTGTGAAAGAGGCTGCAGATGTTGTCACAGAGGAGGACAACAATCACGACGGGCTTTCGGAGCTTATCAGAAGAATGTGAAGAGAGACATCGGAACCAGGGAAGGACGATGTGAAAAAGAAATGAATATCAGAGTGATCAGAAGCAGCAGACGTACCATTGCCCTGGAAATCACCAGGAAGGGTGAGGTCGTGGTACGGGCGCCTTACTGGGCGATGGATGAAGATATCAGAAGGTTTGTAAATGATAAGCAGGAGTGGATCCTGTCTCATCTCCAGGCGGTGGCAAGAAAGAAGAAGGAAGCCGTAAAAGTTCCGAAAATGACACAGGAGGAGCTGGATGAGCTGTTCGAAAAAGCAATGAAATATCTTCCGGGCAGAGTACGGTTTTATGCGGAAAAAATAGGGGTGACCTATGGGCGGATCACCATCCGGAACCAGAAAACCAGATGGGGAAGCTGCAGCCAGAAGGGAAACCTGAATTTCAACTGTCTTCTGATGCTGACGCCGCCGGAGGTCATCGATTACGTGGTGGTGCATGAGCTGTGCCACAGGAAAGAGATGAATCATTCTGCCGAATTCTGGCAGGAGGTGGAGCGGATCCTTCCGGGATACCGGGATCAGGAAAAGTGGCTGAAGGTCAACGGCCCGGTTCTGATCCGGAGGATGACAGGAGAGTAAGGGGCATTCTGCCCCGGGAGGTTGTTTGTATGGATTTTTCAAATTTTTACGCAGGTTCAGAATTTGAGGCACATGAGTTCTTTGGCGCGCATCTTGAGGCGGACGGAGCCGTTTTCCGGACATACGCGCCTTCCGCAAAGGCGGTCTCTCTGATCGGAGAGTTTTCCGGATGGCAGGAGATTCCCATGAACCGCATCACGGAGGGCCCTTACTGGGAATGTTCTGCCAGAGAAGCCAGGCATGGGCAGATGTACAAGTTCCGGATCTATCACCGTGATGGTACTTACGTGGATCATGCGGATCCGTTTGCCTTTTATTCGGAGCTGCGGCCTGACACCGCCTCGATCCTTTATGACAGGAAACGGTACAGCTTCCGGGATGAGGAGTGGATGAAGGGAAGGAACGACGCGAAGCAGAAACCCCTGAATATTTATGAAATGCATCTGGGTTCCTGGCGGAGAAAGGATTCTCTGGGAGAGAAAGCGGAAACGACCGTCTGGGAAGCGCCGAAGGATGCAAAGGACGGGTGGTATACCTATGCGGAAATCGCGGATCTTCTGATTCCCTGGCTGAAAGAAAATGCATACAATTACGTGGAATTCATGCCGTTGTCCGAATATCCCGCAGATGAATCCTGGGGATATCAGGCCACCGGCTTTTTCAGCGCTACAGCAAGATACGGAGAGCCGGACGGGCTGAAATACCTGGTAGACCGGCTGCATGGAGAGGGGATCGGGGTCATACTGGATGTGGTGACCGTGCATTTTGCGGCGAATGATTACGGCCTCATGCAGTACGATGGCACAGCGCTTTTTGAATATCCTCATCCTGCCGTAGGCAGAAGCGAGTGGGGGAGCTGCAACTTCATGCACGCGCATGGAGAGATCCGCAGCTTCCTGCAGTCAGCCTGCTATTTCTGGCTGAAGGAATATCATTTTGACGGCCTTCGCTTTGACGCGGTCGGGAATCTTCTGTACTGGCAGGGAGATACCTCCCGCGGGGAAAACCGGGACGCCATTCAGTTTCTCCGGACCATGAACAGCGGGCTGAAAGCCCGTTTCCCGGAGGTCATGCTCATTGCGGAGGATTCCACCACCTTTCCGAAGGTCACAAAGCCGGTCTGGGAAGGGGGACTTGGCTTTGATTATAAGTGGGACCTTGGCTGGATGAACGATACGCTGTCCTATTTTGAGGAGATGCCACAGAAGCGGGACAGCATCTATCATAAGCTGACCTTTTCCATGCAGTATTTTTATGATGAAAATTATCTGCTTCCCCTTTCCCACGATGAAGTGGTCCATGGAAAGGCCTCCATCCTGCAGAAGATGGCGAACTTTTACGAGGGGAAATTTCCGCAGGCCAGGGCGATGTATCTGTACATGTATATGCATCCGGGGAAGAAACTGAATTTTATGGGGAACGAGATCGGACAGCTCCGGGAGTGGGATGAGAGAAGAGAGCAGGACTGGTTCCTCCAAAAATACCCTCTGCACGACAGCTTCCACCGGTTTATCGTGGAACTGAACCGGCTTTATCTGGAGCATCCCTGTCTCTGGAAACACGATTATGACCACAGCGGCTTTGAGTGGATCGAAGCAGACGATGACGCGGACTGCGTCTATGCCTTCCGGAGGAGATCGGAAGAGGAACGCATCCTATGCGCTTTCAACTTTTCCGGAGAGGAGAGAAGACTGCATTTCCGGCCGGGCTGGGAGGGCAGGTGGACCCTCCTGATGGACACGGATTTTGACAAATATTCCGGGAGTACCAGAGAACAGAAAACGGAGCTGATCATCAAAGCGGCAGAGACAAAAGAGATCCTTCTCCCCGCCTTCTCCGGACGGTGCTATCAGGAAAGCGGGATCTGAAAAGAAAATTCTTCTTTTTTTATCCGGTTTTTAGAAATTTTATATTTTTATTAGAATTAGGACAAAATTTAAACACATTTTCCTGTTATGATAAGGTCATCTTAAGAGAGAGAATTCCTCTTAAGATACAAACTCTTTCCTTTCCCTAAATATGTAAAACATTACCCTCCATGAACCGGCGAGACTGCCGGACAGTGGAGGGTATTGTTTTTAAGGTCTTCTGAAGCGGTTGAAGCAGGCGTAGATCTCCTGGAGTCTGGGAATCGCGAAACCGGCGTTTACATATCCGTTTTCTTTGAAGAAACCGGGTCCTTTCTGCTCCAGCTGAGTCTTCAGCACCTGTATGATCTCGGAGACAGTATGTTTTCCATCGATGAGCTGGTCACAGGCAGTTCTGAGGAGAAATCCAAGAGCCGCCGTCTGTTCTGCATCTGTCAGCTGTTCTACAAAACGCAGCTCTACATCTTCCCTGCCAAGAGAAAACCCATCCTTCCCGTGAAGCTTTACTTTCAGAGGCTCCGGCCGGTCCTTTACATTTCCGTAATAGTTCTTTTTCGGTGCCGGAGGAAGAGGCCTGGACATGACTCTTCTGCCGGAGGGCATCCGGAAGGGAGAAGCGCTTTCTGTGGAGACGGGATAAGCGGGGAGGAGAGCCTTTACCTCCTTCGTGATATCATAAGGGGCATAACTGTCCATCTGGATGATGGTATCTGCGATATGGAAGAAATCCCCGGAGCTGCCGGCTACGAGGATGGTGGAGATCCCTGCCTTTTCAAAAAGATCCCTGGCGCGAAGAAGAAAGGGAGTGATCGGTTCCTTTTCCGGTGAGATGACCCGCTGCATGAAGGAATCCCGCACCATGAAATTGGTGGCAGTGGTATCCTCATCCATCAGAAAGACCCGGGTTCCGGCTTCCATTCCCTCCACGATGGAGGCTGCCTGGGAGGTGCTGCCGCTGGCGTCCTCTGTGGAGAAGCGGGTGGTATCCTTTTTGTTAGGCAGATTGTTGATAAAAAGCGAGATATCCACATCCTTCACGAAACGCCCGTCCTCCGAACGGATCTTCATCGCGGTATCGTCTGTCAGCACAAATTCCCGTCCATCTCCCGGAATGTGATCGTACACGCCGAGCTGCAGGGCAGAGAGGAGAGTGGATTTCCCATGATAGCCTCCGCCCACGATCAGGGTAATGCCCCGGGGGATGCCCATACCTGTAATGCTTCCCTTATGGGGAAGAGTAAAGGAGGTTTTCAGGGCGGCGGGAGAATGGAAGGGGACTCCGTCCTTCATGGGAAGATCGCTGACGCCGCTTGCCCTGGGAAGGATGGCGCCGTCCGATACAAAGGCAGCCAGACTGCTTTCCTGCAGGTGCCTTCGGAGGGCAGCCTGGTCTTCCGCCAGATGGATCCACCCCTCCAGGGCGGCGCTGTCCAGGTTCCTGTAGAAGAAGGCTTTCCGGATCCCGGAGGGGAGAAATTCAAAGAGAATCCGTTCCAGCTCTCCCGCGCTGATGGTCCTGCCTACGGCAGGAAATCCGACATGAAAACGGACGATGATATCGCTGTCCGTTACCTGGCAGGCCGTCCGGGGAAGCACCTCCTGGCCGCAGTGACTTACACTGATGAGCCCGCTTTTTCCGGAACCCTTTGCCCGGAAGGAGAAGTGCGCCGCTTCCTTCGAAAACTCCCGGAGGAGAAAATCCGCCAGGGCTGTGCGGCACAGGCTGTCCTTGCAGTATTCCTCCGGCATGCCGGCCTTTTTGCGGGGCACATTGACGGTAAGGTGGGAGGGGGAAGCAAAAGGATCCCCCTGTACATGATCGATGCTGAGCTGGTAATCCGGGAACTGGTAGATTCCCTTTAAAGATTTGTAGGCCGGGTAGCTTTTTCTGTCCACAGACCGCAAAAGCGCCCGGAGATTTTCAGATGTCTGCATGAAAGCCTCCTGTGATAGATATCCCCACGGTCAGCCAGCTATCGGGGGCTTTCCGGGGAATGCTCCGCAATACCGCGAGAGCATGAAAGAACAGTTCTTTACTACATACTCAGACTATATCATGATTTCGTTAAATATTCCAGCACTGAACTTCTGCCGTTCTTCCGTGTAGAAATTGACTGTCCTGAACAAGTCCGGTATAATGGTATCACCAATATAGGGAATTATATTCGCGAACGAAAATCCCTGCCGTTTGAATGTTCAGCCCGCGGTATATGCACTAGTATAATGGAGAGTGGAAGAGATGGATAAAATGATCGTAGTCGGCAACGATATCTTTGATCAGTTTATCAAAGAGGATGGTTATTATGTGGATAAGACAGAGCTGGTTTATGATCTTGTGGCAAAGACGAGGAATAAGGTTACCCTCTTCACCCGGCCTCGCCGTTTTGGGAAAACACTGACCATGAGTATGATGGAAAGTTTTTTTGATGTTAAGAGGGACAGCAGAGAGCTTTTTGAAGAACGGAACATCGTAAAAAACCATCAGGAATTCTGCAAAGAATGGATGAATCGATACCCGGTTCTGTTTCTCTCTTTGAAGGATGTGGAAGGGAGAAACTTTGAGGACGCCTATCAGATGCTCAAGGCAGAAATAGCAAGCCTTTGCATCAAGCATGCATATCTTGCATGTGAAGCTGCAGTAGACGAAGCGGATGCAGCTGCCTTTCAACGGTTGAAATTCAAGGATGCCTCAAAGGAGGAAATAAAAAACGCCCTTAAAACCATCATGCGGATGATGAATGCTGTTTACGGAAAACCTGTTATTCTTCTGATCGACGAGTATGATGTACCCTTATCCAAAGCGGAGGAGACAAAAAATAAGGAATACTACAAGCAGATGATGGATGTTATCCGGGGAATCATGAGTGTCTCCCTGAAAACAAATGAATATCTGAAGTTCGCTGTTGTCACCGGATGTCTGAGAATTTCCAAAGAAAGCATATTTACCGGTGTTAATAATTTTGCCTGTTACTCCGTTACGAGCAGAAGGTTCAGCCAGTATTTTGGATTTACACAGGAAGAAGTGGCATCTATGCTGGATGCATTTGGATTGGCCGAAAAGATGGAACTGATCAGGAACTGGTATGACGGGTATATATTCGGAAACACGGAAGTGTTCTGTCCATGGGATGTGGTAAGCTACCTGTCTGCTGTGTTGAATGACGGTGAGGAGAAACCTCAGAACTTCTGGGCCAATACCAGTTCGAACGCGATTCTCGATGATTTTATAAATCATAACAAAATTGACGCTTCTGAAAAATTTGAGACCCTTCTGAATGGAGGAACCATAACTGAGAATCTTTGTGAAGAACTGACATATGATCACATTTCAGACTCGGAGAAAAATCTTTGGAGTGTATTGCTGATGACCGGGTACGTTTCAAAGGCGGACAAGTCATCAGATACGGGGAATATAAAATTACGGATTCCCAATGCCGAAGTGGCGGGAATCTTTAAAGATGCTGTAGTGCAACGATTCGAACGGACATTGAACACAGACACTGTAGATGCGTTCATTACTGCCATGTGGAACAGAGATGAAAAAACCGCATCTGAGATGCTTACCAGGATTTTATGGAACTCAATAAGCTATTTTGATTATGGAGAAGAGTATTATCATGGAATGCTGAACGGGATCTTCACATCCCGTGGATTTTCACCTGACTCGAATGATGAAGCGGGTCTTGGAAGACTTGATCTCAGGGTAAAGGACAGGGGAAAGAGAAGAATACTGCTTATGGAGTTTAAGAGATCTGCAAAAGATACGGATCTTGAAGCAGACTGTGATGAAGCGATCGCTCAGATATTCCGAAACGGGTATCATAAAACCATGCCGGAAGGTTATGAGCAACAGCTGATTTATGGAATTGCGTTCTATGCGAAGATCGCCAGAGTGAAGCTTGTGAAATCGGCAGAGGATAGTGGGAAGGTATGAAACAGGACGTGTAAAAACCGAGATTCGGTTTTTACACGCCCTGTTTGTTTTACCTTGGTGCGCCATGCCGCTTCCATTACAGGATTTTTACGCTGCATGCGTCCCCTCTGTTACCCTTATGCGTGGATACTCCGGTATGCCATTGTAGCCATGTAGAAGTGATACATCGCCATGACCATGTTTTTGGCTTTGGTATTCTTGCTGTAGGATTTGCTGTTCAGGAGACTGCGGATATATCCCAGAACAGAGGTCTGGATCCGGAACTCGCCGCCGGCGTCGCCCGTAACGGTAAGGATATCTCCGTACTGGGAGGCATTTACTCCTTCGATCCGCAGTATGTAGGTCCCGCTGCCGCTGTAATCCGGGGAGAAGGTCTGTCCGTTCAGGGAGAACGCGCCTGAAACAGGAGTGTTATCCTTTACCTTCAGATTGATGATGATGGCTGTTTCCGAATCCAGCCGCAGACTGTAGGTCGCCTGCGAAAGAGCGGAATTTCCGGCTTCCACGATAAACTGATACCCGTTGACGCTGTTTCTGATTGCCTGCTCGTCAAAGGAAGTCCGGTAGTATTTCGCCATGGTGACGTAATCCGAGCCGTATTCCCAGTTGTTGTACGGAGAAAGGAAGATCTGCGCGTAATGGCCGTAGTCCGCCAGGGCATGGATCAGGTCGATGGTCACATCATCAAAGACGTCCGTGTGCTTGTCGAAATACTCGATGTATTTCACCAGACTGTATTCCTGGGAGACAGAAAGGCCGTCGCCATAGTGAAGCACCGCCTGGATCGGTTCTGCAAGCTGCAGGGTATCCAGAAAGCAGGTATAAAGCTTCCTGCCGTCTGCGGCAGTCCCTGCGTCCTCTGTCCGGACGATGCGGGAGCTGCCCTGCACTATAAACTCCATGTAGCTTGCGTCCATGTTGGCACCGCCCTGGAACAGGATTCCGAAAGTGACGCCGATCCTTCCCGTCATGACAGCGGAATGGCCTCTGAATATGGGAACCTTTGCCGGATTTACTCCGTTATTGTTGATGATAAAGGTTCCTTTTCCATCCTGCTCATAGGAAACATAGAATACCGTATCCTCATATACACGGCTGCCCGCCTCCCAGTATCTTCTTTGTGCTTTAAAGGTCGGTTCGGTCTGGGTGGGATTGTCTTCATCATCTTCTGCCAGAAGAAGCAGGCCGTCAGGATCATCGGTATCTACCATGACCTTTTGGTCTATATAGTTAGTGTAATCTCTGTTTCTCTGCCGCAGACGGACCCGGTAATCCGCAAGCGTCCAGCCGTCAGACAGCGGTACTTCCAGATCGTCTGTTCTCCACGTGTTGTTGTTATACAAAGAGATATCGTCCTGAACAGTTTCCCAGGAGATATTTCCGGCAGCATCCTTAACCCTGCGCTGCAGTTCCGCTGTTCCGCCTATATCTGCATAGGAATCGTTCCAGTCTCCGCTCCATCTTTCTTCCACTGAGCAGAGTACGCCTCTTCTCTTGTTGGTGATCACTACATTGCCTTCATCGTCTTCTTCATAGGCAACGTCATAGACATAGGAGGTGGTCTCACCATCTGAGGTGATCTCGTAGCTCGCTTTGTTGAACAGTGGATCGACCGGAGTACTGGCAACATCCTCTTTGTCATAGACCAGACGACGTCCCCAGCCGGAGCTCACCTCGCGGATCCGGTATTTTCCTCCCTCCATGATCTGCGTAAAGGTTCCTCTCCACTGATTCTCTTCACTGAGAGCCAGGTATGTGCCGCCGGTTCCTGCCCAGCTGTTTCCTTCATCGGAGCTGTGCTCCAGCTCTACTTCAACTTTTTCAGGCAGCGCTTCTCCTTCGGCTGTTTCCCAGTTTATCTGGACAGACAGTGTTTTTCCGCCGGTATTGGTGATCAGGGTCCTGAGCGAATCGTCTGTTTCATAGGAAACCTGATAGGTAGAATCCTGCGTCAGGTCGGTATAGGGAGAAATCCGGAATGTCACAGCCGGTTCTTCGCCGGAGCCGTCTGCATCCGTGCTGTCCAGAACAGGATTTCCGTCCGCATCCAGTTCCCGGACGCGGTACATGCTGTCCATCTCTTCCCCGGTGTCCGCCAGGGGGGCAAATTCAGCTTTCCAGGCATTTTCATCTGAAAGAGTCACGGTCTGGATCGTTGTCCATACTCCCTGCCCTGTCTGCTCCTCTGTTTCCAGATGCTGCAGCGCAGCTTTCACCTGTTCCGGTTTGAATCTTCCGTATATGTCGATCTTCCAGTTGATCTCGGCGGAATATGTTTTACTCGTAACGTTATAAAGAACCAGTTCTGCTTTATCCTGTGCCAGAAGCGCTCCCAGATTCATGGATACGAGGTCTTCTTCGAAAGGATTATCCTCCTGTACCACGAGATCGGCAAAATTCACGGAAACGCTGACAGTATTTTCTCCCACCGGGAAAGAAAGCTCCTGCTCCGGAATCTCTACCCTCCATTCTGCAGGGATAAAGCCCTGAACTGTATCCTCGGCAATCGTCAGAACGCTTTCCGGAGTAACCGGAACAGAGGCGGTATATCCGTTTTCTTCGGAAAGAACAGTTGTCCCGCTTTCTCTTACAATATCATTGACGGAATCTGTCCATGCAAGACGTACCTCCTCCGGATGTGTCTGCCCTTCCGGCCAGACCTTCCGGACCGTCAGATCACACACCGGGATCCATTTCGCGTAAACAGTGGTCCGCAGGCTGCGGATCGGTTTCTCAAAGTCAAAGAGATTCTGATGTTCCTTGTCGCCATACCAGCCTGCAAAATGATACCCTTCCGCAGCAGGATCCGGGAATGGCTTTTCGGCGAGGCTTCCGCTCTTCACGATCTGCGTTTCCGGGGCTTCGCATTTTCCGTCTACATCAAAAACCACGAAGCAGTCGGATGGCTCGATGAGCGCATAGGTGTAATCCTTCGCAACCGTCATGGTCTCAATTCCCTGGACGGTACCCTTCAGGGCAACTTTATCATCCCCCTCCAGGCTGCCGTAGGTCACCATGGCCGTATCATAGATGTGAAGATTCACGGCATGGCTTCCGCCGTCGCCCCAGCCTATTGCGCTGCAGCTGTTTTTACCGCCCTTTGCAATGACGGTACCTCCGTTGATGGTAACCGTTCCTCCGGAAGCGTCGTCTCCGCCGCCGATCCCGGCTCCGCTGTAATCTCCGTTAAAGATCAGCCCTATGACAAGATCAGCGATCTTTCCATAAGAATAGCCGTCAAAAATATCGGATATGTAGGAATCTACATCTCCTGCAGGTTTTCCGTCTGTAGCGTCTCCGCTCCAGATGTATTTCGAAGTTCCGCCGGTGGCCACAACGTAACCGTCATTAATGGTGATATTACCGCCGGATCCGTCATTTCCGCCGCCGATCCCGGCGCCGCCGCCTGTGGATATGGCATATACCTGGCCGTTATTGATTGTGATGTTTCCGCCGCTGGCTCCCTTTCCTGCGTTGACACCTATATCGGCGCCGCCGCTGCCGATCCCGGCACCGTATACGCTGCCTGCGATGACCTTCGTATATTTTCCATTGATCTCGATCTCACCGCCGGCACCGCCGTCATTATTGTTCACGGATCCGCCGATCCCGGCACCGTATCCATAGCTTTTTGCTTCCACAGTACCGCCGTTGATGGAGATCTTTCCGCCCTGCGGTCCTCCTCCGGCGCCGATGGCTGCTCCGCAGTTTTTCAGTCCCCTATAGTCTTTATCTATGGCTGTAGCGGTGACAATTCCGCCGTTGATGGTTATGGGACCGTTCGATCTGTCCCGGCCGCCGCCGATACCGGCAGCCTGATAACCGCCTTCCGCGACCACCGTGCCGCCATTGATGACGATACTGCCGCTCGCACCTTTTAAGCCGCCGCCGATTCCTGCTCCGCCGTAGGGTAACGCTTCCTCCTTCCGGCCTTGATAGACGCCGCCTCTGGCCGTCACATAGGTTCTGGAGCCATCTGCGCCGCCGTTGATGGTGATATTGCCGCTGCTTTCGTACTGTCCGCCTCCGATACCTGCGCCGTTGACTCCGCCGATCGCCGTAATATGGCCGCCGTTGATGACAATATTTCCGCATTCTGCTGAACCGCCCATTCCGCCGATCGCCGCACTGCCATAGTAGTTTGTTTCCACATGGCCTATCGTAATGCCGGTTTCAGGAACCCGGTTTCCTTTGGCAATCAGCTGGCCTGTGCAGTCCTTCTGCGCCCAGATAGTAAGGGTTGCCCCCCTCAGAACCGTGATTCCCTCTTCGCAGCTCAGAGTAGAGTCATCGCAGAGGACGATGTTTACATCGCCGGTGATCACAGGCCCGCCTAATTCATGGTAGCCGCGGACTGCATACCAGCCCGATCCGAATGTAAAATCATCAATGGAAGAATATTCCGCCTGTTCGCGCTCGATACCCTTTTCGTCAAGATAACGAAGAGGCTCGGAAAGAGATTCTATATCATAATAACAGAATGTGAGCTCCTGCTGGAGGGTGATGAATTCGCAGACAGCCCGCCTGTCGGAACAGGTCTCGAAGGGGGCAGTACAGAACGCGGTCTGCCAGTGGTCGTTTGTGTTACGGTTGGGGTTATAATACGCCCCCACCGTGATGGTTGCCGGAGCCTTGTCAAGGACAACAGTTACGTGCTTAGGAGCCCAATGTTCGTCTTCTTCTATCTCGTTTCCGAATTCCTTATAAAACAGAGTGTTGAGCTCCTCGTCTCTTATGTCGATATAAAGATCATAGAATTCTGCCCAGGATCTTCCGACAGGCGCCAGCCGGATGACATATGTTCCCGGCTGTGCGCTTCCTGAAGAAAGCAGCTCTCCTGTGGAACCTGATTGTACAAGAGGAAGCTCTCCGGATGCCAGCTCCTCGTCCGGAGAAGAGAGAATTTCCTCTTTGCTTCCCTGCAGACCTTCTTTTTCATCAGCGGTTTTCGCCGCGGGAAGGACCGTCGTGTTTTCCCCGTCTTCCGGCTGCAGCAAAGGCATCGCTTCTTCAGAACCACTGTCTGCACGGGAAATCTCCTCTGTCACAGGATATTCTCCCGTTCCTTCGGCTTCCTCTGATCCGTCAGAAAGAAAATCCATTCCGGGATTTTCAAAAACAGCATCTCCCGTGCCTAATAGCTCCTGCGCATAAACAGCCATACCCGGACTGCAGAGCACCAGGGCAAAGGACAGAAGTACTGCCAGTATCCGACCTGTTTTTGAATTATACACTTTTCATTACCTCCTGTTGCTGGTGGTGAAGAACCACCAGGTTGATGTACACTGAATCTGTATCGTGAAAACATACCCAGAATTCTTAATGTTTGAAATACTTTGCAGTTCCCCCCTTTCAGTTTATTCCCGCAGGCAAAGGTCCGGCGGTCCGGCTTGCCTGTCCATTCGGCGGCCGCCAGGCATTTGACTTGCGTCTTCTGCTCTGGGAAGTACTTTTATAGTAAACGACAAAAATATTTGCCGTTTACTATAAGCCTCCGGCAGGCTGCGCACGGATTTGCATAGGAAATATACCGCTTAAAGCGGCGCAAATCCGGCGGCTTACAATATATTATAAATCAGATATTGTCACATAACAGGCATACGCTCTTCTGCGGAAAATTTGCTGCCGTTTCAGATTTTCTCTGGTCCGGGTTTTTTAAGGAAATGCTGATTAAGTCAGCGTTTCCTTAAACGCTCCGCGAGGATGCGCAGAAAATTGCATAGGAATGGCACTTCGTGCCTGCAATTTTCGCGCCGGAAACGCTTTAATCAGCGTTTCCTTAATTCTAGCATATCATTCGTGAATGGGCAAGACAGAGGAAAAATGGGTTACTGTTCATGGACAGGATTGCGCTTTTGCCTTCGTTTTGGTATGATGCAGGTATAGTCGGAAAATGACAGGGTTTTGAGGAGGTTCTATATGGCTGCAGAAGTCCCGGAAAACAGGGCTTATTTACAGGTAATATTTACAACAGATTCATTCCGGGTGGACTGCCCGGAACAGGAGGCAGATCCACTCAGCAGAAAATGGAAAAAAGAGTTCCAGGAGGATCCGGAAGAAGCCTTTTTCTCTCTGGGATGTGGGGAAAAGCCTGCGCCTGCTTCCCCTTCCTTCCAATGGCTTCATCTTTTTTCCTCGCGTTTCTTTGGAGAACTGACATCCATTTCAGGCCTGGAGATGAGCAGGGAACAGACCGAGGTGATCCCTTCCGAGGAAACCATTCAGAGGCTTCTGTATTCTGTCCCCTTCGGGCTGGGGACTGAAAACATCGGCAGAGACTGGATCCTGCATCATTTTCAGGTACTGACGAAGGTGTTCCGAAAAAAGATCTCCGGATACTCCGGCACTGTGGCCACGTTCCTCACGGAATGCAGCCAGCAGCTCCGGGTGCCGGAACGGATCTTTTTCCATCTGGTAGAGAACAAAGAAGAGGATCACCCCTTTGCCTTCCTTGCGACCTACGCTACGAAAGACGAGGAAGGGCATGTGAGGCATATGCCTCTTTCCTATGCTCTGGTGGAATATAAGAATCAGAGAGAGAAGCTTTTAAAGCTTCTGTCCTGCCTGAACAAGGCTTCCGAGGTTTCCCGCCTGATCGCCCTCTTCACGCAGTCCGGAGAGCTGTTCCATCCGCTTCGCCTGACCAGTGAAGAGGCATACGAGCTGCTGAAGGAGATCCCGAAGATCGAGGAGTGCGGAATTATGTGCCGGGTTCCCAACTGGTGGAAACAGCGCGCCGCGCTTCTTGGCATGTCCGTCTCCCTGGGAGATGACAAGCCTTCCTTCATGGGGTTCGAATCCATCCTCACCATGCGGCCTTCCCTTACGCTGGATGGAACTCTCCTTACCAGGGAAGACGTTGAGACGCTGCTTTCCCAGACAGAAGGCCTTGCCCGTCTGAAGGGAAAATGGGTGGAGGTTGACCATGCCCGGCTGAAAGAGCTGATCAGGGACATGGAGAAATATCAGGGGAGTCTGACGCTCCTGGAAGCTCTCCGGATGCAGACCGGGGTTTCCGAAAAAATCAATATTGACGTAGGCCCCATCATCTCCAACGGCGCATGGCTCGGCGGGCTGCTAAAGAAGCTGCGCCAGCCTTCCTCCATAGAGGAGATTCCTGTTCCGGAAACGGTACACGCCACGCTCCGGCCTTATCAGAAGACCGGTTATGGCTGGCTGAATTACATGCACCAGCTGGGCTTCGGCGCCTGTCTGGCAGACGACATGGGCCTTGGCAAAACCCTGCAGATGCTTTCCTTCCTCTCGGAGCTGTATGCGGAAAACAAGGACAGCCGTGTGCTGCTTGTGGTGCCGGCTTCCCTTCTCGGAAACTGGGAAAAGGAAGCACAGAAATTCACGCCTTCGCTGCCCTTTGTCATTCTCCATGGGGCGGGCGTACCTGCACTGACGGAGATCCTGGAGAAAACGCCGGTATTCCTGACGATCACTACCTATGGCATGATCGCCCGGATCAAGGCGCTGCAGGAGCAGGAGTGGACCTGTGTCGTCCTGGACGAGGCCCAGGCCATCAAAAACCCGGGAACACAGCAGACCAGGAGCATTAAAAAGCTGCAGGCCCATCAGCGGATCGCCATGACAGGTACGCCAATTGAGAATGAACTGGCGAACCTCTGGTCCCTTTTCGATTTCCTGAACAAAGGGCTTCTCGGATCCTCCACGGAGTTCCGGGATTTCGCAAAGAAGCTGGAAAAGAACAGCGAGGGATATCAGAAGCTGAAAAGCATGGTTTCTCCCTTTATCCTGCGAAGGCTCAAGACGGACAAGTCCATTATCGCGGATCTTCCGGAAAAACTGGAACAGATCGATTATGTCCCCATGAGCAAGAAACAGATCGTCCTCTACCGGAAACAGGTTGCGGAGCTGGAAAAGATCCTGCAGGAAGTGGACGGGATGGCCCGCCGCGGACTGGTGCTGGCAACCATCACGAAGCTGAAGCAGATCTGCAATCATCCGGACCAGTTCCTGGGCCAGGAAGCCTTCGCACCGGAGGAGAGCGGCAAGTTTGCCATGCTCCGTGAAATCTGCGAGACGATTTATGAGAAACGGGAACGGGTCCTGATCTTCACCCAGTACCGCGAAATCTGCGGATACCTGGAACGATATCTGGAAACGGTGTTCGGACGGAAGGGGCTTGTCCTTCACGGCGGCACCCGGGTGAAAAAACGCGCCGAGATGGTGGAACAGTTCAACGGGGAGGAATATATTCCGTTTATGATCCTTTCCCTGAAGGCGGGAGGAACCGGCCTGAACCTGACCAGCGCCAATCATGTGATCCATTTTGACCGCTGGTGGAATCCGGCGGTGGAAAATCAGGCGACGGACCGGGCTTTCCGGATCGGGCAGCAGAAGAACGTCATGGTGCACAAGCTGGTTTGCGAGGGAACCATCGAAGAGAAGATCGACGCCATGATCAACAGTAAAAAGGAGCTTGCAGAGAATGTCATCGGCTCCGGCGGCGAAAGCTGGATCACAGAGCTTGGCGATTCCGAGATCCTGAACCTGATGAGACTGGAGGTGTGATGGATGAGCAGATACTGGAATAATACGGCGAATTATGATCAGCCCACGATCGAGGAGCTTCGCCGGAGGGCCAGCCAGAGTACGACCAGCGCGAAAAAGAAGGGGCAGGTATTGGAACCGGCCATCCCAAAGACAGCCAGAGGGGAGATCTGCCAGAGCTGGTGGGGACAG
>JAFOJB010000194.1 GCA_017420455.1 Blautia sp. | reverse complement strand
GATCGCCTTCATAGATGTATCCGCAGACCTTGCAGACATACCCTTTCTTTCCTTCTGTCTGGGGCTTCGGCTTCACGTTCTTCTGGTAATAGGTGTAGGTCATGGTCTCCTTGTCAGACATGACTCTTGCCTCGGAAACCGTGCAGATAAACATGCCGTGGGTGCCAAGATCCACATAGGATTCTACCTCCAGGGACATGAAGGCGTTGATATAGCGGGGAAGGAATACCAGTCCGTTGTCGGAACGAAGGGCATCATAATCCGCGAATTTATCGACATTTCTTCCGCTCTGGAACCCAAAATGCTTAAACACATCGAAGGGAGCTTCCACAGAAAGGCAGTTTACATTCAGTTTCCCCGTCTGTTTGATCACATGGTGGGAATAGTTCTGCTTGTTGATATTCACCGCTACCCTGTTGGGATTGTCCGTAAGCTGCGTCACGGTATTTACGATGAGGCCGTTATCCTTCTTCCCATCGTTGCTGGTGACGACATAAAGACCATATCCGATGCGGAAAAGAGCGGTCAGATCATTCTTGTCTGCCTTGTCGGAGGACTGGGCGATATAATCCTTGCAAAGCTCCTCTGCCATCTTTTCGATGGCTTCCCTGGTATCCGCCTTCATGGCAGATTTTATGGTTACTGAGGTCTCCAGACAGGTGAGGTTCTTCTGGTTTTCCAGTTTTTTCTTCATCACCTTCAGAGCCTGCGGAGCCCAGGTGCCGTTCTCCATAAACGCGACGGTCCTGTTCTGGAAGTTTCTCTCTGTCAGATGATCGATAAACTCTCTCATGAAAGGATAGATATCCGCATTGTAGGTGGTAGTGGCCAGCACCAGCTTGCTGTACTGGAAGGCTCTCGCTACGGCCTCCGCCATATCGCATCTGGCAAGATCAAAGACCGTTACCTTCGGGCATCCCTTCTCCTGAAGCTTCTTCACCAGCAGCTCCACAGCCTCTTTGGTATGACCGTATACAGAGGTGTAGGCTACCACAATTCCTTCGGATTCCGGCTTGTAGGAGGACCAGGTGTCATAGAGGGAAATATAATGCCCAAGGTTCTCGGTAAGCACCGGACCATGAAGGGGGCAGATGACCTGAATATCGAGCGTGGCTGCCACTTTCAGCAGGTTCTGCACCTGAGCGCCGTACTTTCCGACGATACCGATGAAATATCTCCTGGATTCATCGTCCCAGGGCTCTGTCACATCGTTGGCACCGAATTTGCCGAAGCCATCTGCCGAAAACAGGACTTTATCCGTACTGTCATAGGTAACCATAACCTCCGGCCAATGTACCATGGGAGCAAATACAAAGGTCAGAAGATGTCTGCCCAGAGAAAGGGTTCCGCCGTTGTCAACGCAAAGACGCTTTGTTTCCGGGGCAAGGTCAAAGAACTGATCCATCATCACGAAGGTCTTCTTGTTTGCTACGATGGTGGTCTCCGGATAAGCCTTCATGAAATTCTGGATATTCGCGGCATGATCCGGCTCCATATGCTGTACCACCAGATAGTCCGGCTTTCTGCCGCCCAGCACATCTGCCACATTGTCCAGCCATTCATGGGTAAAATGGATATCCACTGTATCCATCACCGCGATCTTCTCATCCAGGATGACGTAGGAATTGTAAGCCATGCCGTTAGGCACCACGTACTGCCCCTCAAACAGATCTACCTGATGATCATTGACCCCGACATACCTGATATCATTGGTTATCTTCATTGTCTGTTTCTCCTTTTCTTATATAGGCACAAAATCTGTGATTCCGGTTCGAAAAGCCACATTTCGAAGACCGTTCTTCGGAATGATGTCTCTTTCCACCGGGATCCTTTATACCGATTTTCTGTAAATTCAGTGTAAGATAAACGGGCTGCCACGTCAAGCAGCTTCTTGAAAATTCAGGAAAAAACAGCTGCAGTTCACGTCCCCGCCGGCCGGTCCTTTCTTTCCGTTCTCAGGAAAGAGCGCTTCTCATCCACACCGTAGGAGCATCTCCCAGGTCCAGCAGATTATACAGGACCTTCTCCGTGGCAGCGCTGCCGTCATACAGAAAGCGGAGAACCAGGTTCACCGCCTGCTCCGGGTCCTGGAATGTCTCGTCCAGAGCATAAACCAGAACGGAAAGCTCCTGAATATCCTTTTTTTCGAAATTCCCATCGCCACTTCTGAAAAAAACAGAACGGATCCTGTCCATTCCCTTCAGCGGTTCCACAAGAAACGCGGACTTCCCGTCTTTTACAAACAGACCATCCTGGTCTGCCTCCTTCCATTTACGGAATTCCGCCCCTCCCTGGTTAAAATAATCCGCCGCCGCATCAAACCTGACCTGAAAAGCTTCTTTCGAAAAAGAGGCAAGAACTGCCTTTGCGTCGAGCCAGGCATAGTACAGTTCCTCCAGAAGATCGTCGGTGATCGCTCCGTTCACCTTCAACCCTTTGTCCTCCTGGAATTTCTTCACGGCGTTCAGGGTCATGCTGCCGATCTTTCCATCCGGAGTACCACAGGAATAGCCGCATTCATTCAGGCGCTCCTGCACCTTTTTCACTGTCTCGCTGTCCGTATACTGCTTTACCAGGATTTCCGGCGCGGGATCCATCCGGCACCGCTCCAGCACCAGGTATTGTCCATCTATCACGGTCACGGAAACCGGGGAAGATACTCTTCCGGACTGAGCCGGAGACACCTGGTCGCTGGAATTATAGACTGCAAAGCTTCCCTCCGCCTCTCCCGCGGGGATTATGGTATAGGTTTTTTTCGCGATGTGCATGCCGATCTTGAAGGTTCCATCCCCGTCGGTCCGAAGTTCACTGCTGTCCACATGGTTGATCGGCAGCAGGAAACAGCCTGCAGCGGCAAGCTTTTCTCCCGGCGAAGCCGTGATGATGCTGTTATAGGCAAAACTCCGGTAAGTGGTCTTTCCATCTATCCCGAACCGCATCAGGCTTCCCTTTCCGTCGAGAGCGAAGGCCATATACTCTCCGGCAGGGAGGTTTTCGCCGATGAAGTAGGTACCCTCCGAAATCCTGTATTCTTCTGTATCTTTTTTGCTGTTTTTATGATGCGGCAGGCCAAAATCCGATGCCGGAGAGCTGTTTTCATTTGTTCCCGTCTGCGCCGCTCCTCCTGTTCCGGATGCTGCCGTCCCGCCTGCTGTATCCGCAGATGCTGCCGCTTCTGTACCCGGCACAGCCGGTGCTGCCGTCCCGGGAGCTGCCTGTGCTGTCCCTGCAGCTGTTCCGGGCAGCGCTTGCGCTGTTCCCGCGGCTGCCACCGAAGGTACTGCTCCTGCTGCTCCGCTTGCCGATGCTTCCGCTGCTCCGGGTGCTGCTGCTTCAGTACCTGCGGCCTGTGCAGGAGGAAAGACTTCCTCCGTCACAGTCCAGGACTGTTCCTGCGCCTGGGGCTCTTCATACCAGGTTTCTGTATTTTCGTAATAAACTGCTTCCGAGG